>CAVGVF010000021.1:0-20040 GCA_963632615.1 uncultured Eubacteriales bacterium | reverse complement strand
TCGGCAAAAATATCAGGCGCTTTTTCATCAGCGGTGCCGGCAAATGAATTATCGGCAAAAATATCCGGTTCTTCAGTTGGAATTTCTGCCAGAATATCATCAATACTCAAGGCGTCATCGGCCGATTTTTGCGGGTGCTCGGCTTGAGGCGTTTCTTTAGCTTCTTCTTTAACTTTTTCACTTTTTTGCGGCTGAATTACCAGCGGTTTTTCTTCTTTCGGCATGACCGGAGGAACAGCAGCCTGTACAGGTTTGGACTGTTTATCGGTTTGCGGCTGTTTGCCGGTGTTTTCAGGCAATGCGTTTTGTGCCGCAGGCTTATTTTCCGTCTGTTTTTTATCCGGTTTCGGCGAATCTTTAAGACGTTCGTTTTGCGGCAGATTTTCGTGTTTTTTATTTTCGTTTTTGGCGTTCTGCTTGCTGTTATCCGATTTCGGATTGTCATTTTTAAGCTCTTTAACCGAATTATTTTCTTTAGCCGGTTGATTTTTAGGCTGCGGGTTTTCTTTTTTGCCGTTATTCGGAGTTTCGGTTTTTATGGCTTTGTCATCAGCTTTTTTCTGCGGCTGCTGATTATTATTTTTGTTTTGATTCTGCTTTTTTAAGTCGTTTATTTTGCTGAGGCTTTTGTTAATATTGCTCAAAAGCGAATCAGAGGTATTTTTGGCCTCTTTGCTTAAATTTTGAGTTATTTTATTGGTGGTTTCGCTGATTTTATCGCTGAAGTTTTTGATAAAGTTTGTTTTTTCTTTAGGCGCAGATTGTTCTTGAACTGCGGCGGTGTCTTTTTTAGGCTGTATCGTTTCTTTGGGCTGAGCAGCTTCCGGCTTTGGTGCCGGAACAGGTGCAATAACCGGCGCCGGAGCAACGGCAACCGTGCTGCCTCCGGTTTGATCTTCCACATCAACATCCTGCGAAACAACTACTTTTATGGTGTGGCGCGGACCGGATTTTGCCAAAGTCTGCGCTAGTTCCTGCTGAGATTTAGTTATGGCCTGCACCAGCATTTCTCCAAAAGCTTTTATAGCTTCCATCTGCTGCGAATTGTTTTGTTTCAGAGCTTCGGTAACAGAGCCGGCAATAGCCTGTGCCTGCATTTCCGAACCAATGGCGCTGACGGCTCCGGCGCCTATTCCGGCGCTGATTCCTCCGCTGATATTTGCCAGATTAAGCTTTTTGTTTATGGCTTCGACAATCTGCATCATATCATCGTGGCGGCGGGCATCGCTTTGCATCAGCGTTTGATTTATGGCGTTAAAATAGGAAGTGTCTAAATTTATATTGTTTACGGTTGTGGAAGAGTTGTTTTGCTGTTGTGCGGCAACCCCGGCCGGAGCTTGAGCCGCCGGCTGAGGCACAGCCGCTGTGTTGGTTTGGCTGACAAGGCGGTTAGTCAAGGTCTGCATACTGGCAGCGTATGCGTTAAACGATTTGTTTAAGATTTGCGCCAAATCGGTCATATTGCTGTTGGGAGCTGCGGCAACGTTGCTGTTTTTCAGCGCTGCGGCCAGTGAGTTGGCCAGACTTTCGGCAAAATCTGCGCCGAGTGTCAATTCGCCGCCGGCACCGCCGGTAAGCGGATGCTGTGTCAGATTATCAATAGATTTTTTTTCTTCTTCGATGTTTTGGGCAATAAGTTCGGTGGTTCCGCCGGAATTGAGGCCTTGTTTTTCTTCTATTTCCTTAACGTGTTCCAAAAGCACGCGTCCGCCCGGAATTGTTGCCAGCAATTCTTTGATTTTGTCCGGCATATCCAGCAGCGATTTGTCGAACTCATCTTTTTTGGCTTGGTTAAAAATATGAATCTGATGAAAGATGTTCAGATAGCGCTGAGCAACCAGAATCGGATCTTCCTCTTCCTGATTATTGGAATATTCTGCTTCATCAACTAAATAATCGTCTGACACCTTTTTGCCTCATCTAAGCTAAAAAAACAATTCTACTCATGGCAGTATAAACAAAAGAGAGTAAATTTCTTATTAAAATATATTGAAGATGCGTAAAAAATTACAGCTTAATGCCGGCTATTTTATGGATTTTTGTTAAGTCGCTGTTGTCAAAATCTGTCCGTTCAACCGGATTCCAGCGCAAACCGTAAAGTTTGCCGCTTTTATCTTCGCGGATATTGATAAGTTTGGCTTCATCGTTTTTGAAAAAATAAAGAGCTAAGTCGCCGGAGCACACGATTTCCGACTTATCGACATAGAGAACGGCTTTGTTGGAAAGCATTGGGCCGAGGCGGTGCGTATATAATTTTACGGCGTACATATTTTCGGGGTTTTGAAAAGTGGCGGGGCAGGGAATTTGCCGCAATAAAGTTCCTTGTCCAAACAGGATGTTGCCGTTGGTGTTGTTGGAGCCGTAAAGCGGAATATTCGGGCTTTGCGGTTCGTTTTCGGTATTTGAAGGCGCTGTGCTGTGGAAGGCTGTCGCTAAAGAATTTGCTAATTGTTCGGCAAATTCATTGCCCAAAGCCAGTTCTCCGACTGTGACGTTGATGTTGTGTTTTTTCTTGGCCGGTAGAGATTTCTTTTCTTCTTCAATGTTTTTGGCGATTAGATTCAGCGTTTCATCTGAAGTAATGCCTTGTTTGTCTTCCAGTTCTTTCAAATGTTCCAAAAGCACGCGTCCGCCCGGCATGGTAGCTAGCAATTTTTTAGTTTTTTCCGGCATATCCATAAGAGATTTGTCGAACTCGTCTTTTTTCGCCTGATTGAAAATATGGATTTGATGAAAGATATTGAGATAGCGCTGAGCCGTAAGGATAGGGGATTCCTCATCCTTTTCGCTGGCAAAATCATTTCCTTCAATCATAAAATCAGACATAAAATCTCCAACACTAAAAATTTACTCCCGACTTATATAAAGCGAGAGTAAATTTCTGGTTAATATAAGCACTGTGACAACAAATTATAAGTTAATCGCCACAACTTTATGAATTTTTGTTAAATCGCTGTTGCTGAAATTTGTTCTTTCATCCGGATTCCAGCGCAAGCCATAAAGCTGACCGTTTTCATCTTCGCGGACGCTGATAAGTTTGGTTTCGGTTTCGCTGATATAATACAGAGCGATATCTCCGGCGCTGACAACTTCGGTTTTGTCAACAAACAAAATAGCGCGGCTCGGCAGCAGAGAACCCAAACGGCGGGTGCAAAGATTTACGGCGTAGGCCTCCGGTTTGTTTTGCAGCTGTACAGGGCAGGCAACTTCTTTAACGGCGTTGGCGCGGTCAATTACAATATTGCCCTCGGCATTGCTGGCGCCGTAAACCGGCAGCATAGCAATTTCGTCTTCTTCGGCGGCAGCCATAGCTGTTCCGGAATAGCGTGAATTGTTTAAAAGCTTATATCTTGTTTCATTGTGTTCGATAATATCTTCAAGCACGCCTTCAGAATCCAATTTTTTAATTTCTGATTTCAGCTTGTCGACAGTCATAGAAAAAGCTTTGGCAATGTTTTGATATTCTTTGTCCGAAACTTCGCGCTGTCCCATTTCTATACGGTGATAAACCGACAGGGTCATATCGGCGCTTTCGGCAACTTCTATCAAAGTCAGTCCTTTATCGGTGCGGATATGGCGCAAACCGGCGCCCAAAGTTTTCAAACCGGCGTTTTGGTTGATTTTGCAGCGTCTTTCCTGTTCGCGTTTCCAAGCTTGAACAACGTCTTGCTGTGAATTTTGCTCGTTTACGTACAAGTCTTGCAGCGAGCAGTCAATCAATTCGGCAACTTGAATAAGCTGTTCTTGGTTGAGGCGGCGGTAACCTTTTTCTATTTTAGAAATAGCGGAAAGGCTGACACCCAAATGGTCGGCCAACTCTTGCATAGACATACCGCGCAGTCTTCTGTGCATTCTGATTTGATTAGGGAAAATAATTTCTTCCATATCATTTTTCTCCATAAATAATAGTTAAGGCTAATAATAGCCGTAAGAATAAAAAAAGCAAGACAAAAAACACGGTTGTGTATATCAGCTTTTGGAAATACAGCTCCGAAAGCTTTGCCGCAGCAATAAGAGAGGTGCAAAAAACAATTCGGCAAATGTCTAAATTTTTGTAAAATTTTTAGCTGTATTTGCCGAAATTGCTTTGCGCCGTTTTAGGAAACAAGCTTGGCTGCGAGTTCTTTAGAAAGATTTGCCGTCAGCATCAGCTCGGCTTTTTGCTGCGGAGTCATAACGGCCATAGCGTCGTTCAGCAGCTTGTCAAGGGCGGCATCGCGGCTGCCGTTGGCGTCTTTGACGGCGGCGTCGGCCAGCAGAACCGTTTCTTTCAAGTCTTTATCGTTCATCTTTGACAGCTGAGTCGGGTCGTTGACAAGGTTTTGCAGTTCCTTTTTAATCAGTTCCTGTGCCATAACCTGCTCCGGAGTGCCGGCGAGGCCGTTGGCAATGTTATTTTGCACGGCGGATTGAATATCCGTCAGGTCTTGCAGTGTCGGCTGAACGGTTTGGCCGTTTCCGCTTGAGGTTTGGAGCAGCGTGCGGCCGTTTTCGTCCGAAACCAAATTATTCAGCAAATCAGCTCCGCGCTGAGAGTCGGCAAGTTTTGGCAGCTGCTTGCTGTTTGCTTCCATCAGCATCTGAACTTCGGTCAGCGTCTTGTCATTGATTTTGCCGTTAGCCAGCTGGTCAAGATGTTCTTGGAACTCGTTGGCGTTAAAGCCGGACATTGCTTTTTGCGGATCAATGCCGTAACCCCAAGCGCCGTTAGCGTCCAGCGGAGCGGAGAGGCGGCTGCGGCTGTGGGCTTCATCCGTAAAGCTGTATTTGACGGATTTTTTATAGGTTCCGTCTTTTTGGCGGCTGAAAGAAGTGGTTTTGTTTTGCAGTCCGTTAGTCTTTTGGACGGTCACATTGCCTTTGGCATCGGTTATTTGGTTGCTGATAACCATTTGGTCGCCGACCATTTGGGCATTGACAATCTGAACGCTGCCGTCGCGGTTGGTTTGCGTAATGGTTACGCCGCCGTTTTTATCCATAACCACATCGCGGCTTTTGAAACGATTGTCCAAAGCCTGACCGCGCGCGGCCATGTGAATGCCGGCCATAGCAGCCATGGCATCGGCTTTATTTTCATCGCTGACGCCGTTCATAATCTGGTTATAGGCGTGCATATTGGTGCTGCCGTCTTTGTTTACCAGATATTTTGAACTTACGTTTTTAAACTCTACATCAGTGCCGATGACATTGCCTTTGGCGTCTACCATGGTGCGTTTGTGCATAAAGGCGTCATTGGTGTTCTGCACGCTGCCGCGGTGTTCTTCCTGACGCATTGCGGTGTCGCGGCGGCGCTTATATTGCAGGATATTGCCGTTGGCATCGGTAATCAGCTTGCTTTGGCCGTCTTTGGAGGTGTAGACAATGTTGCCGGATGCGGAATCCACGGACTTTGTCATTTCCTCATATTGCGAGAACGGACCTTTGCCGCCGGTTTTAACGGCGTAAGTTTGTTCGCCGTTTGCGTTGACCATAGGCTTAAAGGCCTTGTCGGCGGCGGTTTTTTGGTGCGTTTCTTTGGTTTGCGACCACACGCCGTTAGCGTCTTTGGTTACGGTGCGGGTTTGCGTGAAGCCCGGAACCTTAAAGCGTGCCTGATAGCCGATGGTGTTGCCGCTGGCATCGGTGATTTTGCGTCCGCCTAAGGCCATCAAGCCGATGCCTTTAGCCTGGTTCCACTTGCTGCGCGCCCAGTTTCCGGCCAAAGAGTTGGTAGCTTCGCCAATAGCTCCGACTCCTTTTTCTGTGATATGCTTAGCACCCTTAAATCCGGCTGCGGCGGTTTGCGCCACGGTTCCGCCCACCATGCGGCCGATGCCTTGGCGTCCGCCCACAGGCGCGCCGCTGGCAAAGTTTTGCGCCATTTGCGGAACTTCATCTATAAAGCATACAAACAAGAAGACGAAAGCAAAAATCTTGAAGAAGCCGATGCCCCACCAAGCCAAACCGTCTTCTTGGAAAGCGGTAACCAGCAGGTTTGGATCAAAGCTGGATAAAGATTCATTGCTGAGGCCGATCCAGTTTTTGAACATAGAAGTTAAAATAAACAGCAATACCGCCATAAACACCAGATTGAACATGGCGTTCATGAAAAAGTCCCAAACAATTTTGATGTATTTGGCTGTTGATTTGAAGGCAAACGCGGCGACAGCGCACGGCATCATGGCGGCGGCGATGCACAGCTGCAAAATGCAGTCAATCAGGCACCACGGGAAAGCAAACAGCAAAAACAGCCCGACCAGCCATAAGCCGGCGCCGGAAAGCAAATAGCCGAGGTGCGGTATCAAGCCGTCTAAAACTGAACGGTCGTGAAAGGCGAGGCAAATAGAATAGTTGCCCAAAGACATCAAAACACCGACGCTGTCTTCGAGGTTTTTGATGGTGCAGACAATAGACTCGCCCAAATCGCGCGACAGGCCGCCGGTAGAAGTTTGCTGCAAGCCGGTGTCGCTGCCGTAGCCGTTGATGCCCTGCATATATTCACGTGAGGTGTCGCAGTTGGAGTTAGGGTTGAGCGAGTTGGCAAAGGTCAGACCGGTTTTCATAACCGGATTCAAGGTTAAATCCATAACCTGATAAAGCGCGCCGGAGAGCATAAAAACCACAATGGCGACACGAGCGCCCTGGAAGATGATGCCTTTGAGCATATCCCCCGGCGAGGTGCCTTGGAATGAAGAAATTTGTTTCAAGACATATATGGCCAGCCAAATCAAGAAGCCGGTTAAAACCAAGGCGCGGCTCGGGGCGGCCAATTTGCCGATAGAAGTGGCGGCAATAGAGCTGGCGGCGTTGAAAATGGTTTTGAAAATATCGCAGCTGGTGCAGCCTTCCGCATCCAAATAGTCGGAAAGCAAACAGGCCGGCTCGCCAGAGCCATCGCCCATTTCGCCGCCGTTCACATCTCCGCCCATAGTATCCGGAGACTGGGCTTCACCGCCGGTGGCTTGCTGTCCGTTGCTGTAGCCTTGCATTCCGCCTCCGCAGGATTTAGTGCTTACCGGACAGCCGCCGCAAAGAGCCTGCAAGCCGCCACAGGAAGACTGCATTGTTTGCGAAGAGCCGACATAGGTAGATGATGCAGTCATAGCGCTGTTTACGACTTCAAAGTGCAAGTGTATGGCATAGTGATGGCATTTAGCGCCTTTAGGATCTTGCGCCGGATTATCGCATACCGGACCGGAACGGCTTGGAGAGTTAGAGCCTCCGACAACACCGATAGCCTCATCTTTTTTAACGGCGCCGCCGCATTTTGTCTGTTTGAAAAAATGGCGGTAAACAGTTGAATAGTATTGTCCGCTTTTTCCGGCTCCGTCACAGTGTTTGGTATGACGGATAACCGTTGTTCGCCCGCCGCCGGTGGAAATACCACATCCCATAACAGTGCCGTCTGTTGCCGCATAGGCAAGAACATTTGTTTTTCCGCCTGCGCCTAAGTCGCTTCCGTAGTGGTTTCTTGTGGATGATCTTGCACCTTCTCGGTTATAGGAACCAACGCTGCTGACCGGTACAGAGTTGAAACAACCGCCGGATGTTGTATCGGCCAAGCATTTTGCTTTGACCTGCGCCGAAGCGCTGCCGACTAAAGAGCCGCTTTTGGTTTTGTTAGGCGAGCACCCGCCTTGAGATTCATAGCCGGTTGCAGCATCGCACTTTGGGGTAACGCCGTTGCAGTTAGCCGAAGCCGGAGCGGAATATAAGGCCAAACAGCCGATGCTCATGCCAAGCATCAGGGTTTTGAAGATAATATTTTTAACGGCTGTTCGGTACTTTATCATATTATATTCCTCAGAAGCATATTGTTAATCATAACTGCTGTTAATTCTTTCTTGCTCGCGCTGCCATTCTTCTTCACGCTGTCTATCGTAATCAGGCTGATAGCCCGAACCGCGGCGCTGCTGACGTTTTTGCTGCCATTCCGCCGGTTTGGACTGCATTTTTTTGCCGACATATTTAAAGAAGCCGCTGCTGACTTTCATACCGGTGCCGGCTGCCTCAACCGCATTGCCGCGGATGCTGCGCACAACCACTTGGCCGGATTTTTTCAAAACCAGCGTGCCTTTGTCTTTGAGTGAATCCGCCTGCTGCCAATCCTGCACGCCCTGCTGCGCCAATTTTTTGATGGTGCGGTAGGCTTGCTGCGGGTGGCGAACCGCCTTAAAGGCGTTGCCGACAGTCAGGCTGTGGCCGGTCGGGCGCGAAAATTCGTTGATTTGCTGCATAACCGTTTGCGGCTGTCCGGCTGACTGCTGAGCTGCAGGAGCCTGCTGCCCGCTGTTATTGTTATCCGGAGCCTGCTGCTGATTATCGGCTTGCGGCTGGTTATCCGGCTGCGGATTTTCATCAGAAACCGGCTGTCCGCCGTCATCCGGAGCTTGCTGCGGCATAGGGGCTTGCTGCCCGCCGCCGTTTGGTGCCTGCTGCTGATTAGTTGTCTGCGGCTGTCCGGTTGGAGCCCGCTGGTTGCTGTTCTGCGTGGTGCCGCCATTCGGAGCTTGTTGCGGCATAGGAGCTTGCTGTTTGCCGCCGCTGTTTGGCGTCTGCGGTTCGCCGCTGCCGTCAGCTGTGGTTGTTTGCTGCGAGCTGCTTTCTGTCTGCGGCTGATTTCCTTCACTCTGCTGAGAATTATCATTCGGGTTAGGCGGAGTATTGTTATCCGTTTGCTGATTGTTTTCAGCCTCGGCGCCACCATCGGCGCCGAATGTAATCGGCTTATTCGGATCATCATCAGCCGCGCCGCCGTCAGCCCCTTTGCCGCCGTTTGCCGCCGAGGCAGGAGATACCGGTTTGGCATGCGGATTTTGCGCCATCGGCATAGCCTTGCCCGCCGTAACCGGAGCAGCTCCGCCGCCGAATTTGGTGTTAGGCGTGTGGCGGTCAATAAAGTTGCCGAAGCCCTCAAGAGCTTTGCCGCCTTGGAACATTGCCACATCGCGGGCTAAGCGCGCCGCCGGGTCTACAGTGTTATTCTTGATAAAGCCGACAGCCTGGGTGCCCATGTGGTGCATAGCGTGGTCGGCTTCGCCCAGCGAGCCGTCGCCGAAAAAGTAGTTCAGGTAGTTGTTGATGCTGGCCGCCAAAATTTTGAAGGCAAAAAACAGGCTGAACAAAATCACCAAAATATAGGATGAGCTGATGCTGAAGTTTTGGCTGAATTTTTCCATACTGTCGTCACTGTCGCTGAGCTGAGTAAACCAGCCTTTGATATGATACCAGCTGACTTCAAGCAAGCCGCTGTCGGCCTTTAGATCCGAGGCGCCGTTGATGACTTTCCAGAAAGTTTCTTCCAATCCCATGGCCGCGCTGATTATCTGAATGGCATAAGCGGTGCCGATTGCCGCAAAGGCAAACAGCATGGCGCTGTGGATGATAATGGCTATATTCTCGCTCAATTTGCTTTGAGTAGGCGGAAACGGCCAAAGCGAGATGGAAAGCGGCAGAAACAGCACCGCAAAGCCCAGCTTGAACGAGATGTCGACAAAATACATGCCGATAGCCATACACATGAAAAAGCCCATGATATAGATAAGCAGTCCCGGAATAAAGTAGTTCAGCAAAGGCACTTTCAGCGCGCAGTTGGCAATGGCTTTAATCGCCGTCAAGGCATTGCCGGCCACATCCAGACAGAGCGGAGAAACGTTGGTGGCATAGCACATCAGCGCGTGTCCGCGTGCGAATAACCCGCTGAGGCTTTGGTAGATTTTTACCATCATTTTCTGCAAGTTTTCCAAAATTTCTTCGGCAAACAAGCGGTGTTTCAGCAGCTCGTTGCTTTGCGCCATGGTGGAAACCGCATTGGTGCATTCGTTCGGCAAAGCGTAATCATTTTTATCATAAACAATATCCTGAGGAGCGCCGCCGCCTCCGCCACCTCCGCTGAAGCCGCCGCCGGTAAAGCCGCCGAAATCAGTGAGGTCTGCAGCTGCGCCGCCGGAAAGCACACCGTCCCAGCTAGTGCTGCCGGTAGCACTGTGCCAAGTGCTTAAAGAGCTTAAACCGATACCTTTATAGAATTTATGGTGTCCTACTTGAGTGAATTGTCTTTTTCTTGACCAATCCGGAGGACCTTTTTTACTGTCATCCATCCAGGTGGCATAGTATGAAGTGGCGCCGCCGGTAGTGTCTTTCCAGTTTCCGTCAACCGCCATTTTGGCAACCTGCAGGCAGGTGTTCCAGGCGGCGCGGTTGCTGCCTTTAAGGCTTTGAGCCCAGCTTTCAATAGAGGCTACGTTCCAGTTTCTTTTATCATTCCAAAATGAGTATTGTTTTTTCGCCAAGCAAACATCCGAAAGCTTGACTGTAACGCCGTTTTTGGCTCGCCGCTGATAATAGGCGCGGCGGTTGACAATGGTACTCATCACGGCGTATTTGCCTTCTAGTTTTTCACCTCCGGCTTCACCGAACAAAGTGGCGGTCACAAAAGCCAATTCAGCATCCATGGCGGCGGCCGCGCCGATGTTGAGAAACAGGCAGGCAACTATCAGATAAATTATGTTTTTCAGTTTTGTCATGCTTTACCACCTTTTGCCATTAAACCGTCCAGCAGCGCGCTGCCGATATCCGTACCGGTTATCATAATCGGATTCAGAATATAGTTGGTTATAAAATCAGTACCCATATCCAATGCGTAATATGAAAACGCGCACTTAAAACCCATAATCAAAATTTCCTGCAGCATTTTTCCCGGAGTGATTTGACTCATGGAGCTGAGCTGCTTCAGCAAAAAGATAGCCAGCCAAATCACAAAGCCGAGTTTCAAAATCAGGTGCCCGAGCTCGACCGTGGTCGGAATAGAGGATTCGGCCGCTTGCAGATAGGCGTTGGTCATCACAATCACAACCCGGCAATACCAGCATTTGCTCTTGGAGGTTTCAAAGTCTTCGCCGTAATACATCTTTTTTATAAAGGCTTCGTTGCAAGTGTTTTCTTTGGTATCTTCGGCTTTTTCGCCGTCATCGGCATACGCAGTCTGCGGCGCGGCAAGATTGAGGCAAAACACCGTAAACAGCAGCAGAATAAAATGTTTTAAGTATTTCAAGCTTATCATTTTTGCCCCCCTGTCTTTCTGCCGGCGGCTCGGTTGATTTTGTCACGCATTTGCTGTACTTTTGCTTTTGCCTGGCGGTATTTTTCGCGGGCTTGACGCAGTTTTTCGACATGGTCGATAATGGTGGTGGCAATCTTGCCGCCGCCGGCCGTGATGATATGGAACGCGCCTTTAGCAACCATGGCGACAAGCTGCTGCACTTTTTTCTGGAAGCCGGTGCTGCCTTTGTAGCCGGCGATTTTACCGGATAAATCAACAGCCAGGCCGGTGGCCTTAACAATCATAAAGCCCATAAAAATCAGCGAGAGCGCGGTAGTGCCGAAGTTTTCATAAAGTTCCTGATGCCCCAGCTGCATATCTTCTTGAACCAGCATTTTTTGCATGGCGAGAATCGTGGTGGAAACAATAATGCCCAAACACAGCATAATCGCCGAAGAACTGAGAATTATCTGGAAGCCTTTGATGCTCCATTTGCGTATTTGCTCAAACGGATAAGCCATTATCAAAAACGGCAGAATAATCAAAACCATATTGAGGCGGAAAATACTGTCGACCAAATATAAAACAAAGCAGAGCTTGGCGATGGTGAAGCAGACAATCAAAAAGCCGCCGCAGATAAAGCTGGTTAAGGAAACCAATTTCATCAGGCGGATGCCGATGTCATAGCCGATGCCGAGGCGGTCGCTGACGGCGCAGGCCATGCAGCCCAGCATATCCAGCGGAGCGGACGGAAAATTGGATTCAGAAAACGTGTCGCCGCTTTTCGGGGAATATTTGCAGCCGGTAGCGCCCCAGTTATCGGGATAAACTTCGCAAATATAGGCGCCGGTTGAGGCATCGTTAGGAAAGGTTGATTTTATACTTATGGCTTTAACCATGGCGTCCGGATCTTTTGCCAAGCGCTCCATAATCTCGGAAGTAAATTCCAAAATCGTGATATAAATCGGAAAAATGAAATTGTTTATCAGGTAATAAATTTGGCTGGTTGAGGAAGCGAGAATCCCGCAGAAAGCGCATAAAAACGCCTTGCGGATAATCTTGGTCCAAAATTCGCCCAAAGATTCGGGGGTAGGCGTGCTGATGTGACGCAGAATTTGATAGGCCATCCAAATAGTGAAGCCCAGCAGAACCACATTCATCAGGTTTTCGGAAGTCAGGCTGCTATAAACCGTTTTGGTCTGCGTGCCGATGTTTTCATAGAAATATTCCAAAAACTTACGCTGCCAGCAGGTGTTTTGCAGCTCAGCGGCACTACGCGGGTCGCCTTGGTCAATCGCAATGGCTCCGTCTTCTTCTCCGCCGCAGGCCGTCAGCAAAAAAAGCACGGAAAAGAGCACAAATAATACCCTTAAGAGATTATTCAGTTTGCTTAGTTTCATTAGTCCGTCCTTTTCTTCTGCCTTTGCCTTTTTATCAGTATATCATAATTTTTATGCAAAATATATTACAATATAATTAAGATTTTGCGTTATTTAGATATATCGCTTATTCTATCGGCTTGCCGTCCTTATCTTCTTTTGAGACAGTTTTGTTGCCGCTGGTGTCCTCCCGAGTTGTGGTTTTACTGCCGTCTTTGTGATAATCTCTGGTAACTTTGTTGCCTTTTCTATCAGTATAAGATTTTGTTTTACTGCCGTCTTTGTTATATTTTGTAGTAACATTTCGTTTTCCCAATGTGTCTCCTATGGATTTGCCTATTATATTACCGCTGCTATCATAGTGTGTGTGAGAAGTTTTACCATTTTGTGTTTCCGCAGTATGTATTAAATGACCATTTTTATCATAATCTTTATTAGAATATTCTTTTGTTTTTGAATTTTTTGTAAATTCATTTTCCAAGCTGCCATCGGCTCGATATTTTGTACCTATTTCCGTACCGTCAGACGTTTTAACAAATGAGAATGTTCCTCCGTCAGGCGTGCTGACTATTTTAGGAGTGTTTTCATTGTTATTATTCTGGTTATCTCCATTCGGTGTGTTACCGTTTGGAGTATTTCCGCCCTTGGTGCCTTGCGCAGTTGGTTTGGACACGGTCGGCATACCTTTCTGTGCTCCCGGCTGGAATTGTTTCAGGCCGACTTTGGCACCGGCAATAGAAGCGCCTTTCAGAGCCGTGCTTGCAATAGCATTGCCGACCTTATCGCCGACAGTATTCAAGCCTGTCTTTTCAGCAAGATAGCCGGCACCGGTAGAAATAGCTTTTCCGCCGACATGCAGACCGCCTTTGACGGCTGCTCCGGCCACAGAAGCCGCAGTTCCGCCCATTTTAGCGCCGATATCAGCACCGGAGCCGCTGGAGAACTTATTGGCAATGCCGTTGATAACGCCGATTAGTTTGAACGCAAAAATGCAGCAGGCTATCAATATCAAAATATCAATGCCGTCCAGACGGGCTAAATTTTTAAGATCTTCAACCTTGTTTTCATTCAGCGCCTTGCGGAAGGTCGACAGGTCGCCTTGTCTGCCGCCGGCGGAATAGCCGATAATCTTCATGGCGACAACCAGCATAATTCCGGCCATGCAGAAGTTGAAAAACGTGTTCATCAGCATTTTGACACCTTGGCTGGCGTATTTGGTGGTTACTTTGAACGGCCAGCAGGCTATCAATATCGGCACAACGGCGCACAAAATTCCCAGCTGAACCGTGCAGTCAATCAAATAAAAGCCGATAACCATCCAGATGCCGACACCGAAAACATAAATTACAATGCCGCTGAACCAGGTGCCGAAATCAGGAAGCGGCCCGTCCGCGTGCCAGCCGTAGCAAGCCAAGGCGCGCCCGACAGCCGGCATGGTAGCCGCCGACATACTGTAACAGTCTACGGTATTATAAATTTTGCCCAGCAGATCCGCATCAAGCACTCCGGCCGCAACCGGCGAATAGAACGAGGCTTTATTCATACAGTTTTCAACGTTGTTATTTTCCAGCGAAAGCATGGTTAAGCCCACGTCAAGCCCGCCTTTTACCACCGGACCGATAAAAGAGCCGTAAATCACACCGCCGTTGTCCAGCACTAAATAGGTTATGGCAACTTTCAGGCCTAAACCCAAAATAGATCGCAGATAGGCTCCGGTGCCTGCTCCGGCAGGCGAACTGATGTTTTTCAAAGTCAGCAAAGCCATATAAGCAAGGAAAAACGTCAAAACAACGGCTTGCAGGCTTTTAGCCAGTGTTCTCCAGGCTAAAGAGGCCAAGTTGGCATCGGTATCCAAAATCACACTGAATATCGGGCAGAGCGGGCAGCTTGTCAGTTCGTTCAAATAGGAACTGAACGGTTCGCAGCCTTTGATTTGATCTTGTAATTCGTCGGCATTTTTGACGTAGGTCGCACATTCTGGGTTTTGCCCATCCTCATCACAAATACAAGATACAGGAACATCATCATCGCTTCTTCGCAAACCAAGCATAATTTCGGCAATATTTTTCTGTTTGTTAAATTGCTGCTGCAAATCCGCGGCTTCATTCAGCAGTTTTTGGCATTCTTGGTTTTTGGCTTTTTTGCTTGTCCATAGAACGCCTGTATATTTATAACTGTCGGGACGGTTAATTTGCTCTGCCGTAAATCCGGCCGGTTTTTCATCTAAAAGAGTGATAATGGTTTGCTGGGCTCTTTGGGAATAAACAACAGGCGTGCCTAAATCTCTGCCGCCAGCCATGAATGCGTCGCATTTTTGGACATAGCTTTGGGCTTTTTGGTTATAGTTATCCAAAATCTGCTGAGTGTTGGTTAAGGCCGCTATGGCTCTGTTATCAATATTGCTCTTGAGTTTAGCTATCTCCGAAGGTTTGCACTCAGAGTTGCCGGTGCTGGCATAAAGCGGCAATGCCTGCATAAACAAACAGAAAAAAATCAAAATAAATAATTTGAACTTAGACATTTTCTTCCTTTCTGTTTGAGTTTTTGGTTTTTCTGCGGGTGCGTTTCTTGGCTGCATTGAGGCTTTTGCTTTGTTTTGGCTGGACGGCAGCGTTTTTCAGCCGTAACTTACGGCGCAGAAATTGCAAAATTTTTTGCAGCTGTCGGGTATATTTGTTTTCGGGCACGCCGACAAAAAGCAAAGCGCAGATAATTACCAAAACAAATGATATTTTTGCTGAATAGGAAAAAAAGCCGGTGCTCACAATGTCCAGCACATTGAAGCTCAGCAGGGTAAAGACCACTGCAAACATTATAAATGTAAGAATAAGCGACTTCATTTTTTTCCTCTCTTCTGCAAATTACGGACTTATGGCGTTGGAGTGCCGGAACCGCCGCTTCCGCTGTTACCGGTATTGTTACCGCTGCCGCTTCCTCCGCCGCTGCCGCCGGTATTGTTATTTGAGCCGCCGCTGCTGCCTCCGCCGTTTCCGCTGCTGTTGCCTGAACCGGAATTCGGCGCCGGCGGATTGTTTGCCGGTTTGTTTCCGGTGTCGCGGCCTTTGGCGCCCATTTGTGCTTTGCTGCCGATACCCATTTTGCCGCCAATATTTTTGATACCGCTTTGGATGTCGCCTTTGACACTTTGACCAAATCCTTTGAGGCCGGAGGCTTCGGCCATGGCTCCGCCGGCTTTGCCAATATTTTTTACTCCTTTTTTGACAGCCGGTTTGACAATGGCCGTGGCGGTGCTGGCTGCCAAACCGCCGAGTTTGGCTCCCATTTCGCCTGTATCGATTCCGCCGCCGGAGAATCTGCCGGTAAGAGCTTGTATGTTGCCGACTAATTTCATGGAAATCATGCAGCAAACCGCTAAAATCAACATCTGCAAGCCGCTGACGTTTATGGCTTTGGAAATAGAATCCGTGTCATTAGTGTTCAGCCATGTTTCCAACTGAGCCTGATTTATACCGGCGGTCAGCGCTTCTTTTATCAATTCTGTGACAGTAGCCAGAAGCACTCCCATCATAACGAAGCGGAAAAAGATATCTAAAAACATATTCCAGCCGGTTTTGGTGTAGCCACGCGTCATTTTGAACGGCCAAAAGGCAATTAACAGCGGCATCAAACAGCAGAGAATGCCCAAATGAATCGCCGTGTCAAGCAAATAGAAGCCGATAGCCAGCATAATCATTAAGCCGAATCCAAAAATAGTGGCACCTTCAATCAGTAAATCAAAGTGCGGAAGAATATTTATATTTTCCCAAGCATTGCAATACAAAGAGCGCCCAATTGCCGGAATCATCGAGGCTTTTTCATTATATCCTTCTACAGCGCCCATCATCTTTTTCAAAAAATCAGCAGTCAGCAGTTCATTTTCATTGCTGAATGAACTGTATTTTTCGGCATAGCTGTCAACAACATTTTGGGTGTCTGCCGGTATCAAGGTTAAGCCAAACTCAAAGCCGCTTTCCAAAAGCGGAGTAATCATATTGGAATAAAGAGCGCTCGGGGCTTCCAAAATTGCAATGGCCAGCGCGACATTAAAGCCCTGCAGCATTACAGTGTTGAGAAATTTCCCGATGGTTTGGCGGGCAGGGGAGCCAACCAGCAGCAAAACCTGATAGCCGATGAAAATACCGAAAGCCGTTACCAGCAATTTAACCAGGCTGCCGGCCAGTTTGTCAAATGCGCCTGTAGATAAATCTTGGTCGGCGCGTAAAATAGTCTCAAAAATACCGCAGGTCGGGCAGGCTGTGAAATCGGCCTGATATTCTGTCAGCTGCTTGCATTTAGAATCCACCAAATCATCTTCCTGGAAGGTTTCATCTTTTACTTCGCATTGCAGCAAATCGCCGGTTTCGGCATTACAGGTGCAGTGGCTTTCAACTTCTCCGGAAAGAGCGGTCAAGTAGTAGTGAGCTTGGTCTCGGTTTTTACTGAATACGTTTCTGGGATTTATCAATGTGTTAAAAGCTACTAAACAATCGTTTAAAGTTTCTATTTTGCCGGTAAGCACATTTATGTTATCGTTAATTTCAGCTTTTTCTGCAACAGTTGTAGCTTTGTTTAATTCCTCTTTTTTTTCTGCCAGATTTTTTTCATAAGTAGTTTTAGCTTCGACCACATCGCTTCTATGAGCTTTAATATCAAGCTGAGTATCTTTCAAAGGCCCCTTTACGGCATCAAAATTGGCCTGCAGCGTTTTAACATAATTATCGGTGCCGATTGAAGCTCCTTTTTCATCATTTGCATTGAAAGTCAGATTTCCGCTGGCATTAGGGGTAAAATCTGTACCGAATGTTTTATTTGAAGCCTTAATTAGCTCATTTTCCGCAGTTGTAATAGCTGCGGTAATGTATTTATATTTTATCTTGTCTATTGATATTCCGGTTTTAAAGATACCTTTTATAGCTTGCCAGGTTTTGCCTGACCACGTTTTTTTATCGCCTAATTGGAAATCAAGCGAGCCGGGGCTGAAGCAAACCGGAGTTTTACGCATTTCATTTAGCTTTTTTTCAAAATCATCATATTGTTTTTTCATCTCTATAAGATGTTCGTTGGCTTTTTCGGCCATGGATTGTTTGTTTTTGTCATCCATTTCGCAATCTTTAGATGCTCCGCCGGCAACACTGCTTCCTCCGGACGTGCTGCCTCCGGACGTGCTGCCACCATTGCCTCCGCCGATGTTTCCGCTTCCGGCACTTTCAGCAGCCATGGCATAACCGGCCGAGAATAATACTAAAAAGCATAATGTTAAAACTGTTTTTAACACCCATAAAAATAGTTCTTTTTTGCGGCGGTATTGTATCACTATTATAGTCCTTAAAAATTTATACACCCCTGATATTTGGCATTATAGCACAATTTTAACTTAAATTATATGACAATATCGTTAAATATTCGTAATTATTTGTCTGAATTTTCTGCTTTTGCCGGGGCGGCTGCTTTAGATTCGAACTTGCCGGTAGTCAAGTATTTTAGACAGGTTTTGCCAAGTTCCGAATCGGTAAGCGGCCAAAAATAGCGGCGCTGGATGTTGCAGATATTTTCGGCATACGAACTTTCGCTCGGCGGAGTCAAAAGCGGAAAGCTCTCATAACGGCTCAAAAGTTTTTTCAAAAGCTGAGTATAAGCCGGCGGATAAAAAATGATACCGTGCGGGATGTCATGCGGCAGTTTAGGAATATCCAAGGCTTTTTTCGGAGTCATATCAATCAGCATCGGACCGAGAATTTTTCTCAAAAATGCCGAATTGCGCAGCAAATCTGCTAAATCACTGCCGGAATTGATAGGGTTAATGTCCAGAACTTGGGCAATATTGTAGATTCGGTAATTTTCAGTTTGAGCTAAAAACTTACGCAAAACCAAGCAGCCGGCGCCGTTGGTAACAAAGTAGAGTTTACCGGAGGCCTGAGTGTTTAGATTTTTCAAAAACGATTCCAGCAGATTCGCGTGATGAGCCAGGCTTTTTTGCAAAGATACATAGTTTACGGCAATGATATTGGCTTTAATTTCGCAGAGCGATTCGGAAATGCGATTCCAAGAAAATTTTGTGCGTCCGTAGTTATGCAACAGGATAATCGAGTCGTTATACGGCGATTCTAACTCACAGGCCTCTATATATTTTAAAAGTGTATTTTTACATTCTTCAAAGCTGCCGGAATCGCGTCTAATGTTATGATTATCCAGTAATCTGTACTTTTGTGAGCGGATATTGCGCTGAATTACCCAATTTTGATAGTTAAAAACGTCTTCCCAAAAGAATCGGCCGCCTAGTGTAAAAAAATCTAACTTCATAACGAATCTCCTCACGAATCTTTTCGAATCTAGCTAAAAATAAATTAAAAAAATATTAACTTTTTGATTTTTTGATGTTTTTTGAAAAATGGCTTTTGTTAAGCTATAAAATGCCTGTGGATTGCAAACAGAATTATCAGAAAAAGCGAGTAAAAAAAATGAAAATATAAATTGAGTAAAAACAGGGTGTTAGGGGGAAGTGAGAAAAAAAGATAAAAAAAATGAAAAAAGGTGTTGACATTGGGGGTGGATTATTTTATACATCCAATCACCGGCCGATGAGGTGCGGTTGAAAAAAAGCTAGCGAGGCTAGCGAGGTTATAAGAAATCGTAGATAAGCAAAAAAGAGGATATGCAGACGGTATATAAAAATATAAAGTCTAGTATATCAGAAAAGGAACCTAAGAAATTCTTTATGAGTAGAATATAGTAGACAGGATGAACAATCATCAATTAACATGAGAGTTTGATCCTGGCTCAGAACGAACGCTGGCGGCAGGCTTAACACATGCAAGTTGAGCGGGATTGATTGGTAGCTTGCTACTAATCATGAGAGCAGCGCACTGGTGAGTAACACGTGGGAATATACCTATTGGTGGGGGACAACAATTGGAAACGATTGCTAATACCGCATAAGCCCTGAGGGGGAAAGATTTATTGCCGATAGATTAGCCCGCGGAAGATTAGGTAGTTGGTGGGGTAACGGCCTACCAAGCCGACGATCTATAGCTGGTCTGAGAGGACGATCAGCCACATTGGAACTGAGACACGGTCCAGACTCCTACGGGAGGCAGCAGTGAGGAATATTGGGCAATGGAGGGAACTCTGACCCAGCCATGCCGCGTGAGTGAAGAAGGTTTTCGGATTGTAAAGCTCTTTCGGACAGGAAGATAATGACGGTACTGTCTAAAGAAGCCCCGGCTAACTTCGTGCCAGCAGCCGCGGTAATACGAAGGGGGCGAGCGTTGTTCGGAATTACTGGGCGTAAAGGGTGTGTAGGCGGCTTTGTAAGATAGCGGTGAAATACCTGGGCTTAACCTAGGAACTGCCGTTATTACTATAGAGCTAGAGTGATAGAGAGGATATTGGAATACCCAGTGTAGAGGTGAAATTCGTAGATATTGGGTAGAACACCGGTGGCGAAGGCGAGTATCTGGCTATTAACTGACGCTGAGGCACGAAAGCATGGGGATCAAACAGGATTAGATACCCTGGTAGTCCATGCTGTAAACGATGAATGCTAGTTGTCGGCGTAAGTCGGTGACGAAGTTAACGCGATAAGCATTCCGCCTGGGGAGTACGGTCGCAAGATTAAAACTCAAAGGAATTGACGGGGACCCG
>CAVGVF010000020.1:6852-20862 GCA_963632615.1 uncultured Eubacteriales bacterium | reverse complement strand
GGTATTTGTCAGTCTATTCGGAAACCGACATGTAACTGTCAGGTTTAACGCCTTTGAAAAATTGTTCTTCAATAAAAACATCGGCGTTAAAGCTCTCGTTCAATGATGTTTCGGCTTTCTTCAAGTAATTTTCTGACATATTCATATACCGTCACCGTCTTGT
Source organism: uncultured Eubacteriales bacterium (assembly GCA_963632615.1). GTDB lineage: Bacteria > Pseudomonadota > Alphaproteobacteria > RF32 > CAG-239 > RUG410. Next base: position 20,699 of record CAVGVF010000020.1, on the reverse strand, counting down.
GTTCGTCCACCGCCAGCTCTGCCGCGATTAAAGAGCCGTAGCGCGTTGGAAACCAGATAAACAAGTCACGCGGGGAACGACAGAGGTTGAAAGCGTGCTGTCCGGCTTTTTTACGATCTATGGTTTCGCCGGTAATCATTTTTAATTTCGCTTTGACGAGCATCGCCCGATAATAAACATCGGCGGTTTTTGCTTGCTGAAAAGTGGAAAAATTCTGCTTGCTGCTATTAGCAAGGCTGGATTGAGCATCAAACAACGGATCTGTTTTGCGGCTTTTGGCCGGATCGGTGTTCATAAACCACTCTTTGTTGGCGACGTCAATGTCTATTTTGCCGTCGGCAGTTTTATGAATGCGATCGGATTTGCGCGCGGTCTGCACGGCGTTCAAGTTGACACCTCGCATTCTGGCGTATTCCCGAAGTGATACCTTGTTTCCCCCTTTTCTATTATCTAAAGTTTTGTATATTAATTTAAAATGCAAAAGGGAGGAATCGAACCTCCCGCCGTCCTCAGGGTTACATAGCTAATATACAGTAACTTTTACTCACAATTCACACGCTGTCGTTACCAAACTTTTGCGGACGAGGACACCAACGTAATTATTGCGACTATATCCATATTCAAAGCTCCTGTTATAGTAGTTGTACAGAAAAATGACAACATATAACTGAAAGTAAGGTTGACCTGTATATCAAAAAATATGTTCCCCAACTCTAAATATACTTTAGTATAACATATTCTATTATCAGATGTCAATATGTATTTCGGGTCATGCCTAGATGTGTAAATTAAAAACAGAAAACGAACGATTGAGAATAAAAAAAGAATCGTGTATTTCATAAAAAAACAACAAATACAAAAAGAAATACACGATGAAAGAAGAATACAGAAAAAACATAAAAAGTCAAATCATATAACATTATATGTCATAGCAAAATAGAAATGTTACATTAGAGTGTTTTCAGAGGAGAAGAACCGATGAAAACAGATATAGAAACGAAGTATGAATACATCAAGCAATATGAACAAGGCAAGTTAAGTAAAAAGGAACTAAGTGAAGCCTTAAAATTAAGCCGCCAGCAAATGTTTGTAATTACCGGATGTTGCCTCTTTGCAAAATTCATCACGTTCTTTTTCGCTTATTCTAGCTCTTCGCATCGCATGCAAACATCAACCAAGGATGAAAAAGGCGTTTTCGTCTTCTCCGAGCTGTTTTACTTTGATATTTGGATATTTCGGCATTTTTTATTCCTTCCATTCCGGAATTAAGTCGCCGCTGTCAAGGTCGGGAGTTGCTGTGTTTGAATTTATTTGAAGGGCGTAGTTTGGCAATATCAGACCTTCAGAAAAGTATATATTTGGGTGTTTTTTAATGTATTTTTGCAAAAAAATTGCGCACAAAAGGAAAAGGCTACGCCCATCAAAAATAAAAATGAAGTCGGCGGTTCTTGGGCTGTTGCGGGAAATTGCTGATACAAAAAAGAGGAAGTGAAACTTCCTCTTGTCTCTGGTGGTTGCGGGGGAAGGATTTGAACCAACGACCTTCAGGTTATGAGCCTGACGAGCTACCAAGCTGCTCTACCCCGCGATTGCGATAACGTGGTTTATATATCTTATTTTAATATGCTTGTCAAGCCTTAAAACGCATATTTTATGAAAAAAATTAAAAAATATGCTTAACTATGTGAAAAATCGCATTTTTATATCTTGACAAAGAACAAACTAAAGAGTAGCACTCGCTTCTGGAAAATTATAGTCTGAAATAGAGGGAAAAATGAAGAGAAAGAATAGGGGAATTTTGCTGGGTATCTGGGGTACCTGCTGCTATGGTACGAATCCGTTGTTTGCTTTGCCGCTGTTTGCTGCCGGTATAACTTCTAATTCCGTGCTGTTTTACCGCTATGGCTTTGCGTTGATTATTTTTGGTTTATGGCTGACGCTGCATAAAAAAATCTCGCTGAAAATTTCACTGCGCGAAGCCGGAGTTTTGATGCCGCTGGGCGTGGTTTTTGCCATTTCTTCGCTTACCTTGTTTCAGAGCTATATCTATATCGGCGCCGGTATCGCTTCTACAATTCTGTTTATATATCCGATTATGGTGGCACTGATGATGGCGATGTTTTTCCATGAAAGAATATCCTTAAAAACTATCGGAGCCATAATTTTGACAACAGTCGGAATTTGCCTGTTTTATGAGGGCAAAGACGGGCAGACGCTGAATTTGACCGGCGTTGGGCTGGTGCTTATTTCGGCTTTGGCCTACGCGGTATATATGGTGGCGCTGAAAAATGTAAAAATGCTGAAACGCGTACAATATTCAAAGCTGACTTTTTATGTGATGTTTTTCGGGCTGTTTGTGTTCTTTTTTGCCTCTAATTTCGGTATTGAATTACAGCCGATAAACTCTTGGTTTATGCTGGCATGCTTGTTGGGTTCGGCGGTTATTCCGACTATTATCTCGCTGGAAACCATGACGATTGCCATAAAATTGATTGGCCCGACCTTGTCGGCTATTTTGGGAGCCTTAGAGCCGGTTACAGCCGTGTTTATCGGGGTGTGCGTCTTTGGCGAGCATTTATCCGTGCGCATTGTCTGCGGAATTATATTGATTCTGTCGGCGGTGCTGATGATTGTGCTGGGGAATGGTTCAAAAAGTGCAAAAGACAAGCAAAAAGAGTTATCAACAAAAAAGTAAGCAATTGTTTGAAATTCTTGATTAAAAAATTATTTTTAGTATAAAGTGCATTAAAGGTAATTTATAACTTTTTTGCAAGAGATTTTTGTGGAGAATATGATGCGCAGAATATTGTTTGTGGTTTCGCTGATTATAGTTTTAAATAAAGTTAATCCGGCAAACGCAGAAGATGTCAATAATTGGGATGATTTTGTAACAGAAGCCAGCGATGGACATAAAACAATAAATCTGACAGATAATCTGGAGGCTCCTGCCGGTTTGCACCGGTTGCTGATAAACGGCAGCAGCAGCGGCCGGAGATATTTTTCCGTTACCGGCAACTCTTATTCTATTAAAGGGAATAGCGCTGCCGATACATATCTATTTTGGGGATTGAATTACGCGCAGTCTACATTTTCTAATTTGACGCTTCAAGATTTCAGGCCTTCTGCTCGATCCGGCGATTTTGGCGGAATCAAGCTGCAAAACAGTGAATTGACTTTAAATAAATTTAATGTAAAAAATTTTTCAAATCCGGAAAATGGGGTTTCGCAGGTTTATGGCGGTGTGCTTAATATTACCGACGGCTCGGTTTTGAGATTGCAGAGTTCCGAATTTTCAAATAACAAGCAATATGCAAGTTCGGCAAACAACGGCGATGCTGTCGGAGGCGTGATTCACATTCAGGGCAAAGAGCGTAATGCCGCATCTTATATAGATTTTTTGAAATTTTCCAGCTTTACGGATAATGCGATTATATCTCAGGGTCAAGCCAATGCCTACGGCGGAGCGATTTTTGCGGAAGGATATATAGACACTCTGGCCGGAGATTCATTTAATAACAATTCGGCGCAGGCGGTTATGGATAATACTAACGCTTACGGCGGTGCAATTTCTTTAGGCGGCGTGTTCAGCAACCGCGGAACGGCCTATTTGACGTATTTTGGCCGCGACCCGCGGGCGGAAATGAGCTTCAGCGGCAACAAAGCTATTGCTTTGGGGAATAACGGCGAAGCTGTCGGCGGTGCGGTTTTTGTTTCGGAATACGGCAAAACTGAATTTAATCAAGACAATGAAAGCTGGATGACATTCAGTGGCAATATAGCTCAGGCAGATAACGGAACAGCCAAAGGCGGCGCGATTGCCAACTATTACAAAGCCGACAACAGCGTTAATATGTGGGCTTTGAATTTGGACGGCAATAAAGCTTTGGGAAAAGTTGCGCAAGGCGGTGCCGTTTATAATAGCGGCGTGATAAACATTATTTCGGATAATACGGATAAATGGGATAATAAAAAGCATGCTTTTACCTTTACCAATAACACAGCGGAAGGTGAAACGGCTCAAGGCGGCGCGCTTTATAACAGCGGCACAATCAACACTATTCAAAATGTGACGTTTAACGGAAATAAAGCTAAAGAGGGCGGGGCGATTTATAATGCCGGAACAATCGGAACTTTGGAGAATACCAAATTTGAAACAAGTTCGGATACTATCGAAAACGCCTCTAAAGCGACTATTGGAAATATTACAGATGTAACAGTTGCCGGTTTGCTGAATAACAGCGGCACTATAGCTGATATGACCGGCCAAAACTCTATTCAGAATTTGGCAAATAATGCCGGTGCGGAATTGAAAAGCTCCGGTGCTCTGAGTGTAGCCGAGAAGTTTGAAAATAACGGCAAAGCCTCATTTTCCGGTAAGTTTACGGCCGAAAATAATGCTGAAAACAACAGCGAGCTGAATTTTTCCGGCGTTGAATATAGCGGCGGGCTGACGAATAATGCCGACGGCACCTTTACGGCAACAGGCGAAAATACAATTTCTAAGAAATTAAGCAATGCCGGAACAGCGAGCATCAGCGATAAACTGAGCGCAGCAGAAGGGACTGAAAATACCGGCAAAATGACATTCAGCAATGCAGAATACTTCGGAGATCTGGTTAATAACAATCAGTTGAAATTGGCTGATGCAAATACTTTGACCGGCAGTATAACCAACAATGCAAGCCTAACTGCTTCCGGCAACAATGAAATCAGCGGCAGTTTCGTCAATGCGGCTTCCGGCATAGTTGAAAACAGTGGTGATTTGACAATTACCGGCAATTTGCAGAATGAAAATGCTATTACCAATACCGCCGGTACGCTGGAAGTGATTGACGGAACAGCCGTAAACAGCGGAACTATCAGCGGTGGCATCAAATTCAGCAATTCCACACTGGATAACAGCGGTAAGATTGATAAAATTACAGATTCAATGTTAAAATCAAGCGGAGATGCTTTGCGTAACAGCGGCACTATTGATAACCTGGATACCGTTACGGTAAATGGAAAACTGCTTAATTTGGCAGCGGCGCTGATTGAAAATATAAAAGATTTGATGGTTGACGGCGAATTGCTGAATGACGGTAAAATCAATGCAATGACCGGTTATAATCAAATAAAGTCCTTGCAAAATAATGGCACATTAAATAGCAATGGGAGCTTGATTGTCCGCGATAAATTTGTTAATAGCAGCAATGCTGTTGCCAGCATCAGCGGCGAGTTGATAGCCGGTGGTACGATAAATGACGGAAAATTGACGTTTACCGATGTTGACTATGGCGGCTATTTGGTAAATAATGGCGATGGCACTTTTACAGCTACCGGCAAAAACTTAATTTCTGAAAAATTCAGCAATTCCGGAACCGCAAATATCAGCGGTGAACTGAATGCGTTGGAAGGGATTGAAAATGACGGCGGACTTATATTTAACAACGCAGATTATACCGGCGTTTTGATTAACAATAATCAGTTTATGGCGATCGGTGCTAATAAAATAACCGGCAATGTTACTAATACCGAAACAATTATCAATAGCGGCGTTTTGGAAGTAGCCGGCGGAAATGCCTCAAACAGCGGAAAAATCAGCGGCGGTATCAAATTCAGCAACGCCACACTGGATAACAGCGGCGAGATTGATTCTGTTTATGATTCAGCCTTTACAACAGCTTCCGGCACGGCTTTGAACAATACCGGCTCTATCGGAGAAATCAAAAATTCAGTTTTTGATTACGGCGCAAACGGTGTCGGTATTGCTACCACCAAGGATTTGACTTTGGCTGCCGATAACGGCAATTTAACATTTAACGGCAGCGGCACAGCCATTAAAATGGAGGCTGCCAACACCGTAAATATCAAGTCATTGAACGGCGGCAAGGTAAAAATTGCCGGTATAATCGAGGCCAACGGCGGAAAATTGGCTTTGAGCGGCGATGGCAGCGACGGTTCGGAGATTGTTTTGAACGGCACGGTTGACAATGCCAATGTTTCATTGGCGGATGCTAACTTGCTGCTGGGCAATACGGAGGTTTTGGCTAATTCGTCCTTGAACGCGCAAAGCGGAACTATCAGCTTCGGGCAAGATAATTATGATGCTTTCAAAATAAAAAATCTGGAATCTTCCGAAAATGCCAAATGGAACTTTAATATTGCTTTGAGCAAAGAAAACGGAAATAAGGCCAATACCTTGGAAATCGCCGGCGGCAGCGGAAAAGTGAAAATTGCTTCTTTGAATGTTGACAGCTATCTGGAAAGCCTTAATGATGAAGAAAGCCACGTTTTGCAGCTGATTAAATCTTCATCCGATAACGCGCCGGAACTTACTTATGACAAAGCAAAAGTTCTGAAACAGGCTGAGGCTGTAATGTCAACGGATGATATTTTGGCTAAAGAGTTTGGTTTGGCTACAACCAAAACAACCAACGACAGTATTCAATTCCGCGGTTTGATGAACACTATTGCCAAGTGGGCGGAATTAGATACAAATGAGGATAAAAAGTTTTCGTTCAATCAATCGCCGTATACAATTTCCCGCGATATTGACGCTTTGCGCGGCAATAATATTACCTTTGAAGGCAACGGAAATGTGTTTGACGTTAATAATAAAAATATATTGGCGAAAATCGGCGCGGCTCAAAATGTGACAATCAATAAACTGACACTGAATAACACCGGTACTACCGTAAATAACGGAACTTTGAGCTTGAATGAAGTTCAATATAACGGCAATATTGCCAATGACGCAAATTTAAAAACAGAAGGCAATACGAAAATAGCCGGCAAATTGAGCAATACCGGTTTGGTTAAAAACAGCGGCAATTTAACTGTCAGCGGCGGTTTGCAAAATGAAAATACAATCGCTAACAGCGGCGTTTTGAAAATTGCCGATGGAGATGCTTCAAACAGCGGAAAAATCAGCGGCGGTATTAAATTCAGCAATTCCACACTGGATAACAGCGGTGAGATAGATTCCGTTTATGATTCAGCCTTTACAACAGCTTCCGGCACAGCATTGAACAATACCGGCTCTATTGGAGAAATCAAAAATTCAGCCTTTGATTACGGCGCAAACGGTGTAGGCATTGCCACCACCAAAGATTTGACTTTGGCTGCCGATAACGGAGATTTGAGCTTTAACGGCAGCGGTACAGCCATTAAAGCCGCTGACGGAAACACTATCAATATTAAGGCCGAAAATGACGGACATGCCTTAATCAACGGTGCAATTTCCGGCAAAACCAACTTGGTTTTGGACGGCGACAAGAGCGCTACAATCACGCTGAACGGTAATGTCGGCAACTCTGATGTTTTGCTGAAAAATACTAATTTGGAAATCGGCGGCGTACAGAACGGCGTTTCAAATGTTTTGGCCGATGCGGTGGTTGAAGCGCAAAGCGGAACAATCAGCTTTAAAGACAATAACTATGCCGAATATAAAATCAAAGAACTGAAATCCGGCAATGATGTGCGCTATCACTTTGATATCGAGCTTAGCACTGCAGGCAACAAATCGGATGTGCTGAGTGTAGAAAAAGGCAGCGGCCGCGTGCATCTGTCATCGCTGAATGTCGGCTCTTATCCTAGTGAATTGGGCGATAGAGAAGAGATTGTTCAGCTGATTAAGTCTGCTTCCGGCGAGGCTCCGGAATTGTATTATGACGATGCGCAAGTCTTGAAAAAAGTGCAGGCGGTTATGAATAATACCGACATTGTGGCTAATTCATTCGGGCTTTATACCACAACCACCAAAAATGACAGTATCATCTTCCGCGGCTTGAAAGATGCCTTGGCTGAGTGGGCGGAGCTGGATACGGCCGAAGATAAAGTATTCAGTTTTGTCGATGGTTCGGATTATAAGCTTTCCCGCGATATCACGGCTTTGAACGGTAAAAATCTGACAATCCAGGGTAATGACAACGCGTTGGAAGTTAATAATCATAATCTGCTGGCGGAAATCGGCGCGGAGCAAAATGTTTTGCTGAAAAATCTGCGGGTTGAAAACGCCGGAACAACCGTAAATAACGGTACTTTGACTCTGGCAGATACCAAATATAACGGCGTGCTGCTGAATAAGTCTGTATTGGCTGCGGCCGGAAATTCTAAATTGAAGGGCAAAGCCGAAAATAACGGTGTATTATTTGTGGCCGACAATGCGGTTTTGACGGCGGAAGCCGGTTTGGATAATACTGAAAACGGGACAATTCAAAATAACGGGCAGATGATTTTGGCCGCGGATTCCGAAAATAAAGGCACTATTGTCGGCTCGGTTACGGCCGGAAACGGTACGGATGGCATGACTTTTGCCAATAACGGTTATATCAGCGGCAAAACTTTTGTGGCTGACAAAGCAACTTTGCAAAGTGATTTAGACAAGCTGAACGATGTCGAAATTGCTAAAGGCGGCTTGTTTGCAATCGGCGCAGACGGTTTGCTGAATCAAAATATCAGCGGCGAGGGCGAAACCTTAGTCAGCGGCTTGCTGAACATCGGCGGCGGCAGTTTGTCACAGGCTGGTATTTTGACGGTGGCTGACGGCGGCACTATCAATATCGGCGAAAAGCAGGTTAAAGTCGGCACTTTCAATTTGAACGGCACTTTGCAGCTGGCTATCAGCTCTATTACCGCGAATGCAGCCGATTACACCGGCGGGCAGATTATTGTCGGTAGCGGCGCAAATATTGCCGAAGGCGCAAAACTTTCGGTTACGGTTGACTCCGATTTGCTGTCTAAAGGCCAGAAAACCGGCGAATTGCAAGTTGTTTACGGCGAAAATGTAAACGGCGTGTTTAACACTATTCTTTCTAACAACCGCTATGATATTACAGCGGGCAGCAAAGCCGGTACAATCATTATCAGCAACAAAGCTTCCGGTGAAGATATTGCCGGCATGGTTGGTAACAGAAATAACCGCAATACGGCGAAAGGCTGGGATACGGCAGAAGTTCCGGACGGTACTCAGGCAGCTCGGGTAAAAGAAATTCTCAATGAATTGTCGCAGCATGACTCTAAAGGCTATGTCGAGGCTTTGACCAAGGTTGCTCCGTCTGATTCTCAACTGGCGATGATGACAACCCGAGAAGTGAACGGCCAAATCAACCGCAGTATCTGGAACCGCTATAGCCGCAACCGCTATCTGTGCAATACTCCGTTTGCTAAAACTTCTATGTGGATGGAAGGTTTCGGCAACTATGCGCATCAGAACAGCCGTTTTGAAGCTGCCGGCTTTAATGCCCATACCGCAGGCTATATGCTGGGTGTTGACGGCACGGTTGACTGCGACACTACAGCAGGGTTCGGCTATGCGTTTAACAATACAAAAGCCACCTCTCAAGGACGTAATACCGGCATCAAAGGCCATACGCTGTTCGGCTATGCAAAATATCAGCCGCAGCAGGCCTACACCCGCGGAACACTGAGCTACGGCTATGCCGAATATGACGAGCGTACGGCGCTGGAAGACATTGCCATAAAGTCAAAATATCATGTGCAGGCTCTGAGTGCTGAAGCTGCTGCCGGTTATGAATATAAAGACGGGTTTATTCCGGAAGCAGGTTTGCGCTATACTTATCTGATGCCGGAAAAATACACCGACAGTATCGGGCAGCATATTCAGGCCGAAAATGTTGATTTGCTGACCGGTTTTGCCGGAATGCACTACCGTCCGCGCTGCGGCCGAATTTGGTACAATGTACGTCCGACTGCTTATGCCGGTCTGACCTATGATATTTACAGCCGCGATACAACTAAAAACGTGGTAATCGGCAGCAGCCAATATGAAATCAGCGGCGAAAAATTATCGCGCTACGGGGTGGAAGCCGGCATCGGTGTTGAAATTTCAGTCAATCGCTGGGATTTGTCGGTCGGCTACGATTTTGGAGCAAAAGAGAAATATCAGTCTCATACCGGAATGTTTAAGGCCAGATATAATTTCTAATTTCAAACAAAAACACAGCTGCAATATAAAAGCAGCTGTGTTTTTGTTTAGCTCAAGAGGCCGTATGCTTTTAGAACCATGCTGAATATGGCACAGCCGAAAAGATACAATCCGACAAAAATTCCGGCATGGTTGGTTTCGGTTTCAGCTGTCGGAGTTATACCGGAGGCAGAGTTTTTTTGATACCAATAGTTATCAATAGAAATACCGAGCCACAGCAAAAGGCCGAATCCCACAAGGACACCGAGTCCAAAAAATAAATCGTAGTTCATAATGATAAAGCTGAAATAATTAAAATCTGAGATAAATATAACTTGTTTTGTTTATTTTGTCAATAAAAAGCGTAAAAAAATAACCTTGGGACTACATAAAAGTCCAAGGCATTTTAGGTTTAGCAAAAACAGCCGGCTTTTGCTAAAATAAAACCGGTGGCGATAATCAGCAGGGAATAAATGCAAACATATCCTTTAGTAAAATCGCCGGTTTGTTTCTGATTGGGCGAAGTGCTGCGGTACTCTTTGCGATTGAGAACAATACCGGCTGCGGCAATGATAATAAATACAGCCAAAACACTCACGCCGAAAATAGCTTTTAACATCATAGTGATAAATTTTAAAATGAAAATAATTGTAAAAATAATTCAAAATCGGCGCTTAAAATAGCATTGCGGCAGCGTTTGTCAAGATTTATTTTTAGATTTGACTTAAAATTTTAAAAGTTTATTATACATAATATCTAAAGGCGAAAGGAGTTTTTAATGAAAAATTTAGCTTGTTTATTTTTAGTTTTCGGCATTGCGGCCTGTGGTGCCGATAATAACACGATTGTTACGGAAAAATTAACCGAAACGCAGAACAGCGATATTGCAAAAATCGAAGTTACGGCGGAATATCCGAAAACCGGAGATGAATATGTTTTAAATGCTGTCCGTAGGCAAGTTGCCGAGATGCTGCTGCCGGATTATCAGGGCAGCCTGGCAGACGGGCAGGCGGTATTAAAACAGTTTGTGCAAAAGGAAATTTCCGAGCTGACGCCGGAAGGATACGTGCCGGAAGCGCCGTATACATACACCGCCGATATCAGTGTAGCGGCTCAGACGCCGAATTTTATAACTCTTGAAAAAAATGCCTATGTTTATACCGGCGGCGCACATGGGATGCCGATGTGGCAGGCTGTTACCATAAATAAAAATGACGGACAGCTGATAAATGACAGTATTTTGAACGGCAATGTAAATTCCTATAATTTTAAGCAGCTTTTGAAACAAGGCGTTACGGCCTATTTTACAACCTTAAAAGGCGCAGTTTATCAATGTGAATTTCAGCCGCAAAAATTGCCGGAAGCTGTGTTTGCCGATTTTGACGTCAATAATTTGCCGCTGCCGGCCGCTAAGCCGTTTTTGACAGACAGCGGTGTTGGCTTTGCTTATATGCAATATGAAATTGCCAGTTATGCCGATGGAATGATTGCGTTTGTAATTCCGTACGCCAAAATGCAGCCGTATATGACAGCCGAGGCGTGGAGTTTGGTTGAGCAAAAACAAAAGGCCGATGCTAAAATTTCGGCTTTTGTGAACGATAATCTGACGGCGGAATATCAAAAATATTTAGCTCTGCCGGAACATAAGGCTTGTGAATAAAACTTAAAAAAAATCCGTCTGTTATAAAAGCAGGCGGATTTTTTTTGCGTTAAATCTTCGCTAGGGCTAAAAGTAAAAATCATTTCCCTGATTGCTGCGGATTTTATCCAGTCTTTCACGGATAGCCTCGGCAAGTTTAGGCGGAAATGTTTTCAGTTCCTGCTCAATCAGCTTTTCGCCGACAGCCTTGGTTTCAGCCGAAGCATAATCGGTCAAAAACTCTTCCAAAGTCATAAGAGCGTTCGGGTGGCAGCAGTTGTGGATTTGCTTGGCTTTGCAAAGTTCCATAAAGCGGTCGCCGGTGCGTCCGGAACGATAGCAGGCGGTGCAGAAACTCGGCACATAGCCCAGACGCATCAGCCAGTTGATAACCTCATCCAGCGAACGGGTGTCTTCAACCTCAAACTGTTCGGAACGCTTGTCTTCTTCTTCAGGTTTAACATAGCCGCCGACAGAAGTTTTAGAGCCTCCGGAAATTTGCGAGATACCAAGCTTTAGAATTTGCTCGCGCGTTTTTTGACTCTCGCGGGTAGAAACAATCATACCGGTATAAGGCACGGCAATGCGGATTAAAGCCACGATTTTGGCAAAAACATTATCCGGTACGCAGTTGCTGAATTGGCTCGGATCAATATCATCGGCCGAACGCAGGCGAGGGACGCTGATAGTGTGCGGCCCGACCCCGAAAACGGCTTCAAGATGTTCGGCGTGCATCAGCAAGCCGCAAAACTCATAACGATAGGTTGACAAGCCGAACAATACGCCCAACCCGACATCGTCAATACCGCCTTGCATGGCTCTGTCCATGGCTTCGGTGTGCCAATTATAATCATGCTTAGGGCCTTTCGGATGCAGCTGTTCATAAGATTCCTTGTTATAGGTTTCTTGAAACAGAATGTAGGTGCCGATACCGGCTTGGTGCAGCTTTGCATAATTTTCTACCGTGGTGGCGGCAATATTGACATTGACGCGGCGGATTGCTCCGTTTTTGTGCTTGATGCCATAAATAGTTGCAATGCTTTCCAAAACATATTCAATCGGGTTGTTGACAGGGTCTTCTCCCAATTCCAGCGCCAAGCGCTTATGTCCCATATCCTGCAAGGCAATAACTTCCTGACGGATTTCATCCTGCGTCATTTTTTTGCGGAAGATATGCTTGTTTTTGACATGATAAGGGCAGTAAACACAGCTGTTTACGCAATAGTTGGAAAGATAGAGCGGGGCAAAAAGCACAATGCGGTTGCCGTAGTAATCTTGTTTGATTTTTTCGGCCAGCGCAAAAATTTCCGCCTCAATTTTCGGATTGTCGCACGCCAGCAAAACCGAAGCTTCGCGGTGTGTCAGACCTTTTTCCTGCTTAGCTTTGTCAAGAATTTGACGCACTAAAGCCAGATTGCCTTTGTTTTGGTCGGCATAGTCCAAAGCTCCGCAGATTTCATCATGTGAAATAAATTCTTCTGCTTTGGATGATTTCGGATTATAAGCAAATTTTTCCATAATAAATATATTAAAAATGAAACATCAAAATAAAAAATACGGCATTAAAATAGCACGGTATTTACCGGTTTGCAATGTTAAATTTTTTATTCGGTGCCTAAAAGCTATATATCTATGCAGGAACGTACAATTATATAAGTATTGCGGTAATTAGTTAATAAATTAAATTATTTATGCGGTACATTTTTGGTACAATTTTATTTAATTTTAAGCAACTTTATACAATTTTATTAAATAATTTTTAACATAAAATATCATTCAGATAAATAAAAAAGCCTTAAAAATCAAGGCTTTAACATTGGCTGCTTCACCTGGACTCGAACCAAGATTGACGGAGTCAGAATCCGCTGTCCTACCATTAGACGATGAAGCAATTATCTTCAAACAACGAGTTAGTAATAAGACAATTTTTTTTACTTGTCAAATACTTTTACAAAAAATTCTTCACTTTTCTAAAATCTATGCTACATTACAGAACAAGGAGAAAAAATTATGGTTAAGAAATCTTTTTTGCAAAATATTTGGAATGTGATTGTCGGAACGGATAATTCTGCGAAACAGCAGAAAATCTCGGCATCTCAGGCTGAAACTTTGCAAAAAAATTATTTGGAAAGCCAAAAAAAAGCCGCTCAGCTTACAGAATATCCGCCTTATATTGATGTTGCCCGCCAGCTTTTTTCGGAAAAAAATGAAATTTTCCGAGCTGCGGTTTTTTATTTGCGTCGAATTGCCGAAAATGAAGGCAAATATGCCGAACCGATTGTTAAAATTATGCAGCAATAC
>CAVGVF010000020.1:0-6842 GCA_963632615.1 uncultured Eubacteriales bacterium | reverse complement strand
GCAATACGCCGAAACCGCAAAAAGAAATCCCGAAGATATGGAATATTTGGCCGCTCAAATCAAGCAAATAGAAAAAAATATTCATTTTAATATCTGATTTTTTTTAAAGCTCCCCCTTGAATCGCTTTTTTGAATGATTACTTACATTGTTGTGAAAAAAATACGAACGTTTTAACAACTAACTGAGGAGTAATTATGTCTACCGGAACTGTAAAATGGTTTAACACCCGCAAAGGGTATGGTTTTATTCAGCCTTCTTTTGGCGGAAAAGATGTTTTTGTGCACATTACAAAATTGGAAGAAATCGGTGTGCGCCGCTTATATGAGGGGCAAAAAGTGGGGTACGAATTGTATGATGACAGAGGCAGAATCGCTGCCGGAAGCATAAAAATTTTAAGCTGATATTTTGACTGAAAGGCTTGACAATTAAAAAGCGGCGTGTTATATCTGCGTCACTTTTTAATTTTTTATATATTTATTTTGTTAAGTTAGTAAATTTGGTTAAATTTTGAATATTCAAGCACCGTTGTGAGATGCTGTTTGAATTTGAGGAATACAAGCCGGTTTGTTGTTACGAGCTTTTATGCCAAATCGGGAAAAAAGTATTTCTTGTGCCTTGCCCCATTGTGAAATGCGGTTTGGTTTTTGACTGAATTTGAATAGACCATAATTGTTACAATAAGTAATGGATTTAAGAATATCTTTTAAAGGTTGATTATGATTTCCATTTCGGCTGCTGCTCTGTTGTGAAATATGGCAGCAGTATTTTTGAACGATATACGGTAACTTTAATTAAACATTAGATGTGCTCGTGAAACACTTTAGTTATCATAGCTTGTTTCTGCCCTGTTGCGAAACACGGCAGAAGCGTCTTTAATTAAAGTTATCTTTAGGATATTTCAAAACTTCCCGCTGTAAAAGGCCGGAAGTTTTTTTTGCGGCATAATTTTTTAGCGTTGATTTTTCGGCGGGCGCGTGATATTTTGAAAAAAATTATTTTTACGGAGCCTGCAATGAAATACAGTTATTTTTTAGCACCATTGGTTTTGAGTATTGCTGCACCGGCTTTGGCGGCTGATAAGGAAATTCAGCTGACCAGTCCGGATGATTTGCTTTTTACGGAAAAAGACGGTTTGGAAACTGTTTATCTTAAAGACGGCAGTCCGTTTTCCGGGGCTGTGCGCAAAAAAGACGAAGAGGGGCGTACAATTACCTATTTTTATCGCAACGGGCTGCGCAACGGCGTGATTACGGCGAATTTTGAAGACGGAAAACTGGAATTTGAAGTCACTTATCATAAGGGCGTTAAGGACGGTGAAGAAATATATTTTTATGAAAACGGCAATCCTAAATTTAAAAAAACTTACAAAAATAATGTGCTTAACGGCGAAGAAGTGCTGTTTTATATAAACGGCAAGCCCCAAGTGCAAAATTATTATCAGGACGGTAAGCTTGACGGCGAAACCACTTATTTTGATGAAAACGGCAATCAAACCAAAATCGAGCATTATAAAGCCGGTATAAAAAACGGGCTTGAGCGTGTTATTGCCGATAATGTTTTGGCGGAAGAAACTAATTATACCAACGGAGTGCCGGACGGAATCAGCAAGAAATATAACAAAGACTATCAGACCGATGAGATAATTTATAAAAACGGTAAAAAAGACGGAATTTCAAAGCACTTCAATACAGACGGCAGTATTATTGAAATGCCGTATAAGGACGATTTGAAAAGCGGAATAGGGATTGCCTATTATCCTGATCAAAAAATAGCCAACCGCGCGGAATATTGGAATGATGAAAAAAACGGCGTGAGCGAGAGCTTTTATAAAAACGGCAGACGCAAGCTGGCAGAAACATATAAAAACGGAAAATTAGAAGGCGTTTCACGGCTCTTTGACAAGGACGGCGCGCTGCAGAGCGTCCGCTATTATGTTGACGGCATGGAGCTGGCCTCGGTTAATCTTGAGCAAGACACAGATATGCGGAATATTGCAGCGGCCAATCGTCTGGGGCAAATCAGCAAATATGCGTCAAAAAAAAATTATTGGTATCAGATTTTGTGGTTTGCGCTCAATACCGAAGATACGGAACTTTTGCGGGTTTTGGAAAAAAATATGAAAATGTATGGCGCCGCATTGGATGATTTGGCTGTTTATCAACGTGAAAGCAAAAGCAGATTTGCGGAATATAACCGCCGTTTGTTTTTTGGTCTGACTCCGCTCAGCTATGCCGTGGATTTGGATGCTCCGGTTGAAATTTTGCAGAATTTTGCCACGGCAGGGCAAATAAACGCCCAAAATCCGCGCGGCGGCACAGCTTTGCAAGAGGCAATCCGGCTTAATAACTTGGAGCAGGTTAAGTTTTTGCTTTTGCATAATGCGGATGTAAAAACTCCGCAGAATAACCCTATTTTTGTGCAGGCTGTGGTGGAAAATGTGCGTCTGGATATTTTGGAGGAACTGCTGAAAAACGGCGCAGATGCCGAAGCTGCTGCAAAAAACGGCAAAACAGCGGCTGTTTATGCAATAGAAAAAAACGATGCGGCTTTATTGGAGCTGCTGAAAAAATATCAGGCTGATTTGCAAGCCGTGCGGCCGGACGGTAAAAATTTGCTGTTTTATGCAGTAACACAAAAGTGCAAGCCGGAAATTATTGATATTCTGCTTGCGGCAAAATCAGATGTTAATCAAAAAGATAAAAACGGTAATTTCTTGCTGCTGGAAGCTCTAAAATCTAAAGATACGGCTTTAGTAGAAAAATTGCTGCAAAACGGGGCGGATGTGAATCTGGCCGATGCGTCCGGAGAAAGTGCAGTGTCGTATGTTTTGGAAAATCCGACTGATGCTGATACGTTGCAAAAAATATTGTCGGATAAAGTTGATTATTCAAAGCTGTTCGGCAAAAAACAGCAGGCCTTGTGGCAGCTGGCGGCCGAGGCGAAAAAGTATGATTTGCTGAAACAGATATTTGATAAAACAGGCGGCGTGGATAAGCCTGATGCTAAAAACATTATTCCTTTGCAAACTTTATTATCGGAGCAGGACAATGCGGCGCCGGAGCTGGAAAGCTTGATGCTGAGCTATGTCACTCCGGAGTGGCTGAATCAGCATAATGACTATTTGCAGCAGGTTTTAGCGCTGAAAAATCTGACGATGTGGCAAAAATTGATAAGTATCGGTTTCAATCCGGATGTAAAAGATAAAAACGGAGCGGAATTTGCGCTGCAGCTGGTGCAGAAGCATTATGAGCTGCCGTGGCTGGAGGAGTTGGAAAAGCTCAATCCGAATCTGAATATTACCGATGCCGCCGGCAAAACCTTATTGCAATATGCGATAGACGATAATAACGCCGTACTGGCAGAAAATTTGCTTGAACACGGAGCAGCGGTTAATATTGTAAATTCCAGCTATTTGACAGAGCTGAAGCATAATCAGGCGGAAATTACGGCGCTTTTGCTGGCTCACGGTGCGGATACGTCATATACAACAGCATCGGGAGAGACCTTGTTAATGACGGCTGTGCGTAATTTGAATGTGGCTTTGATTGAATATTTGCTGAAGAACGGCGCCGATGTTTCGGTGCGCGATAAAAACGGAAATACGGCGTTGTTTTATATGGCGGAAGCCTTGAAAAATCAGCAGAATTTGGCGGAAGATGAGTTGCTGGCTGAAATTAAGCGCATTGTGGAATTGTTTGGGCAAAACGGAGTTGATGTCAATGTGCAAAACGGTAACGGCGAAACGTTGCTGATTAGTCTGGCTAAAGAAAAATCGCCGTATTATCCGCAGCTTTTGCAAATTTTGACAGAGCAAGGGCTGGATGCCGGCTTGAAAGACCAATACGGCAAAACCGCAGCGGATTATTTTCAAAAATAAACACTGAGGCTGCACAAAAAAACACGTCTGCGGTTGGCAAGACGTGTTTTTTTATGAGCTATTAAAGCTTTTTCGGGATTAAAGAGCGTAATCTCCGAATCAGGTCGGGATCAGTAGAAAAGCAGATACCGGCGCAGAACAAAAAAGAAAGCGTCATCTTTTTGCGCTGTCTGTTTTTGAGGTATTTGTTAAGTGCAGCAATCCACTCTTTGTATTGCATTCTGTTTGTTACATTATATAACAAAAAGACCTCGCCCTTAGGGTTGTTCAATTCGCGCATAACCACGATGTTGTCGCCGGCTTCAAGTTCTTTGCTGCTGTTAATGTATTCATTCGGATATTTATCCGAAACAGCAGGATACAAACGAAAGCCCAGAGATCCGTCAGGTGCTTTGCAGAACTTATTGAAGTTATAGGCAACAGCTTTAATTTCATGAACAGCCGGGTTGATAGCCAAATAAAGGGAAGCAACCGAAGCGGCGGCCATTACTTAACCATAATTAGGAAGTCTGCGCACTGCGCGGAAGAAATCCAAAGTAAGTTTCTTAAAATCCATAATAACAAAAAAATTAAAAGGTAAGACATAAAAATTGCTAATTACTGTTTATGTAATCTTATTTTTGTATATTTGTCAAGGTATTTATGCAGAATTGTGCAATAAAATGATGAAATGCTAAAAAAATACCCCCTGCACAGATGTATTTTTAACATCAGGGCAGGGGGATTTTCCACAGTTTTAGAAATTATATTTCAAATCAAGAGTGGCGTTGGTGCGGTATTCGCTGTCAATATACGACATCAAATTACCCAGCAGCGATAGTTTGCCCTGTGTAAATTCAAAACCGGTGCGAATCACAGCGCGATTGTCCGTACGTTTTTCATCGCGAACCGTAAATGAACCGTCCATTCCGTTCATACCCAAGGTCAGGGCGTACGGATTGGCAAATTCGTGATACATCGCCACACCGCCGTTTAATTTCAGGCTGCTATCTTTAGCCAGCTGCAGATTTTTGTCGGCATAAAGTCCAAAACCTGTTTCAACGGAATAATTGTTTTGCGATTTTAAGTGCAGCGCAAACGGCTGATAGTCTGTTTCCGACCCTTTTAAGCTGTAGTTTACCACATTAAATTCCGCACTCGGAGCAACTGTCCAGCCGCCAAATTGAAGTGGATAGCGAGCCTCATTCAGCAAGCCGAACATCTGTTTTGAGACCGAGCCTTTATAATCGCTGCTGTCAAAGCCTTTGCGGTTATAATTGCCGTAAGAATAGCCGATTTGCGGAGCAGAGGTTAAGTTAAAGCCGTTAGTCTGATAGCCGAGAGGCAGGCTGACCTGAAACATTTTTTCGTTGCGGGTGTTATGACTGCTGCTGTCGTTGCTATTGAGGTCACTGAAAGCAAAGCCAAAAGCGTACGAACGTTTGCCGTCTTTGTGTCCGGTCATAGCCCAGTGGCTGTTTGAGCCGCTGTTGCCGTCAAAAGCAAACGGGGCTGTGCTGCCGTTAAACGAAAAATATTCGTTAGCATTACCGGACATTTTCTGCTTCATATCAAAATTAAGCTCACGCAGCATTGTCAGGTCTTCAAACGCCATACGTCCGAACAAGTCTTTTCCGGCAAAATCATTCAAACCGCTATTCAGCTGCTCAACATTTTCTAATGATTTCAGGCTGCTGAACAAATTTTCATTGTTTTGCGCGGCATAGTTATTTTGCAGGAAATTTGCCAACGATTTATTTTTAACCACTTCATCAAAAGACTTCATCGTTAAATTTACATCGTGCCCGTTTTCCGCCAGTGCAGCATTAAACAAAGCCGATTGCGAGCTTAGTTTTAAGCCTTTTGTGTCGGCAGAATCAATGGTGTTGCTGGTAGTGTAAGAGGTTTGAAAGCCTTGGCTGACAATATCGGAACTCATAACTAATTCACCGGAAATAGCATCTTTAGCCACAAATTTTGAGTTTTGCGTTGCCAAAACTGTTCCGCCAAAATTAAACAAGTCAAGCGTGCTTTCAGAAACAAGTTCTCCGTCTTGGAACAATTTACCGCCGTTTAAAACAATGGCATTAGCATTGCTGCTGCAGTTTGAACCGGTACAAGAAGCTCCGTCAATGGTAATTGTGCCAGTGTTATAAACTTTGACTGTGCTATCTTCCGCCCAAATTCCGTACGCTTTCTCTGCGCCGTCAATAGTGATTGTACCGCTATTGTTAATGGTGCTGCCGCTGGCTCCGTAGATACCAATCGCCGTTCCATCTCTTTCGGTTTTGGCGGAGTAGGTTGTATCATCAGAAGTATTATCTTCGGTTAAATTATCGTCGGTAAAATCGGCTCGGGTAATTGTTATGTTGCCATTATTAGATAAATAGTTACCTTTTCCATACATACCAATAGCCACACCATCTCCAAGGTTGTTTATTTTAATTGTTCCAGGATTATACGCATTTGATGATGAATATATTCCCATAACTGAACCGTTATTTATATTTGCTATTTCTATAATAGAATTATTTGCTATGTCATATGATATTCCATTATAAACGTTATTTCCAAATATTCCAAAAGCTTTGCCATTTTTTTTATTTAATATTTTAATGGTAGCACCATTAAAAGCTGTATCTCCATATTCTCCATATACATTTCCATTATATTCGTTAGAGATTATAATTTGTGCATCAATTTTATTAGATAGCTTATCTATAATAGGGTCTATAATATCTAGATTACGTATATGTGTTCCTGCTAAACCATAGGCATTCCCTAAATTTGTATTTTTTATATTTATAATACCAGATGTTTTGTGATTGTAATCAATAGAGGATGATTTTACATTGTATGCGCTTCCAGAAAAGATGCCGAAAGCATGGCCGTTTCCATTATTAATTATGTTAATTGTTCCTGTTGAACTCCCCATAGCATAAGAATAGGCATTTACTAAAGAGTTGCTTGGAGTACCATACATGC
>CAVGVF010000019.1:16683-21360 GCA_963632615.1 uncultured Eubacteriales bacterium | reverse complement strand
ATTAAACAAGAAATAGTGTAGCATATTAGTTATAAATATAACATATTTTGCTACCTTCCAGCTATTTAAGCCAGAAGGTATTTAACGTCATTGATGACGCTTGTTTAAGAGGCTACTACACCCCAGACAGACTATCGCCTATCTGTTATTCAGTTTATTATAACGCCGCTGCAAAGTAAAGAATTTTTTGTTTATACGCAATATTGCAGCAGCTCATAGCAAAAAAGACGGATAAAATATCCGCCTTTTTGTTGTTGAAGAGTTAAGCTTACCACTTGTAGCGAATGTTTCCGCCCACGCCCCAAGCTTTGTACTTTGAGCCAAAGGTATAGTTACCAAACGCACCAAGCGAGAAGTTTTCAATAATTTCAGCATCGGCGCCGACTTCGATACGTCCCAAAGTTTCATTTTCAATGGTCTTATCAAAGGTTGTGTCATTAACCTTAACATCTCCGCCGTTAGCAATAGTTTGGATGATAGACGGCTTGATGTAACCGGTTGTCGGCAGCTGATTTTCATTATTGAAACGATATTCATATTTGATACCGGCTTCCAATTCCAAATCATGAACGGTGTCAAAGCTTACTTCTTTGCCTGCTGAATCTTTTACATCATCAAACTTGATATAATCATAAGTAGCTTTGATAGACGGTGTCAAAACCGAACGTTCAGAAGTTTTGATATCATAGCCGATTTCAGCCTGAGCGCCCAAATTCAAACCATCGGTAGAAGCAGAAACTCCGTTGTCAGCTTTGATATCTGCGCTTTGCTGTCCGCCGTAAACCGCGCCCATCATAAACAGGTCGCCAAAGTATTGACGATAGTACAAACCGCCCAAAATGCTGGTAATATCCAATTCGCTGCCATAGTGAGAAACATATTCGCCGTCACCGTTGCCGTTGATGTCATAGTTACCGTCACGGTATGAACCAAAGATACCAAATTGGCTGGAGATACTGAATTGATGATCATAGCCAAAGTCTAAACCATAAACTTTAACATCTGTTTCAACCGGATAGTCAAATGTGCCGGAACGATAGATTGGAGTTGCCCACAGTCTGTTTACGCCGCCGTTGTCGCGGAAATTGCATACTTGGTAGTTGCATTCATCACGATAGCAGCTGCAGCTTCCTTTGTCTAATCTGCCCACATTAAACATCAACGAACGAGTCTGTTCAATAGCCGAACGCGGCAGGTCAATGTAGCCGATAACTTCAGGATTCAGATATTTGGTACGATAGAAGAACCAATCATGCAAAGCATCGTTGTTGTCATAGAGGTGGTCGTGATCAATACCGATTTCATAAATTCCGTCAGTAGCGTTAGAAACAAACTTATAGTCGTCTAAAGACTGCTCGCCTTGAGTCTGAGCAAAGTAAATTTTTTCGCCGGCTTCCAATTTCAAATTCTGAGAATTGTCAAACGCAACATCAGTAATACCGTAAATACGGTTGTTGATGATAATGCGGTCGGCTTTCAAATTAGGATTATCCACATCAATGCGGATTGTACCGTTTTCACTTTGCAGAGTATTGATGGAAACATCAGTCAGCACACCATCGCCAATATTCAGCAAGCCGGTGTTTTTAACCGTGTTAGCCAAATCGACATCCGTTACTCCGGCATCCGCTTTGTAGTTGACTACAGAACCTCTGGCAATGTCAAAATCATTGTTAGTTAAAACATCGCCGGTATTGAGGTTCAAATAAGAGCCTGAAGCCAAATTGATGACATTGTTAGCCAAATTCAAGTTAGTATCATAGTCGATATAACCGTCAGAACCCAGATTCAGCTGAGTATTAGAAATGTTATACCAACCGCTGCCGGCAAACGTCGAGTTCAAAATAACCTGGGTCTGCGAATTGTTTACAGCTTGCGGAGCCGCAGCCATACTGATGATTGTCGGATTTGCCGAATCGCCTTTGATATTGACTGTACCTTCATTGTAAACATCATCGGAAATGGTGTTGAATACCAATTTAGAACTGTCATTCAGCACAATATTTACTTCGCCGTTTGCTTCGTTATAGATAGCGCCGCCTTTGCCGTCGGTTGCTTTGTTGCCGTTAAACAGAATGGTAGTATCATTCTGCAGATTGGCTTGAACAACGGCATTTGCAGAGTTATAGATACCGGCGCCTAAAGCAGCAGCGTTGCCGCTGAAATTGAATGTGCCGGAAGCATCTGTACCTTCATTGTGCAGGGTAATTTTACCGAGGTTATAAACAGCACCGCCTTTTTCTGCAGCTGTGTTGCCGATAAAGTTGATTGTACCGTCTTTTTGAAGTATTAGTTCAGAATTGCCTCTGTAATACTCTTCGCCAAACAAGTTACCGGCAATAGCAAATGCACCGCCGTTGACGCCTGCGCTGTTGTTTATAAATGACAGGCTGTAACCGTTTCCGGCAACAAAAGCTTCGCCGCCTTCTGCTGCATAAGTATACAATACACCGCCGGTATTGTTGGCTTTATTGTTTTGGAAAATTATGTTGCCGCCGGTAGCATTAACCGTTAATTGGGACTTTATATCCGTTTTAGATTCATTGCCGCTGGCCGAATCCGCCAAAGCGCCGCCGATATCGGCACTGTTGTTAGAAAATACGATATTATGTCCGTTTTCGGCGTTGATTTCCAGCTTTCCTAAGTTATCGTTCACAATAGCGCCGCCGATACCGTTGCCGCTGGCCGCAATAGCTTGGTTATTTTCAAACAAAACATCGGCATTGCGGGCAATAATCTGCAATCTGCTCAAATTCGGAGAATCATCATAGCCGGTAGCTCGGTTATAAATTGCACCGCCTTGCGCACCATGAATTTTATTGCCATCCTTTTCTATTGTAGAATTACTGATAGCCTGGTTGTTTGTAAACGAGCTGTCAATAATTTTGCTAATCGGCGACACAACGTCTCCGCCTGCAGAAGCATTTGCCCAAGCACCGCCGTAAGCAATGCCGTTTTCGGACTTAGAGTAGTTGCCGTCAAAAGTTGCGCCGGTAATGGTAATTTCGCCTTCGTTATAAACAGCGCCGCCGAAAGAGTTTTTATTTTCTTTTTCATTTACGGCATAGTTGTTTTTGAACACAGTACCTTCCAATGTTGCATTACCGTTGCTGCCGTTGGCAAGAGCGCCGCCTCTTGAATATTCAACACCGCTGACATGGTTGCCGCTGAATGTTAAATTCCCGTCAACAGCTGTCAATGTGCCGTCATTATAAAAAGCTCCGCCCCATGCTCCGGAATCATCTTCTTCACCGGTGCTGGAAGCATAGTTATTTTTATATTCCGTATTGCCGGTAATGGTAAATTTACCGTCTTTATCATTATAGACTGCACCGCCCAAAGCTCTTGCGGCTTTAACATTGTTATCGGAATATTGTTCGCCGTCAGCATTGTAAGTACCGTTGTTGTAAACCGCACCGCCTCTGGCTTCAGAAGCAGAAGCTGAAGCGGAATTGTTTACAAAAATATTGCCGGTCGAATCCACAGTTGCGCTGTTATATATAGCTCCGCCTTCGGCCAGCAAAGTACCGGTAACAGAGTTGTTGGCAAAATTGGTATTGCCGCTGTTGGTTATGGTCAGCAAACCGGTGGTAGACGATGTAGCATCGCTGTAAGCTTCATTATAAATGGCGCCGCCCTGAGCTGTAGTGCCTTTGGCAAAGTTGCTGTTAAACGTATCGTTTTCAGAAACGAATTTACCGCTGTTATAAATAGCACCGCCGCGCGCATTTTCTGCGTCTATATTTTTGAATTGAGTCAGTTCGTCTTTTGTGCTTTCTGTTTCATTAGCAGCATAGTTGCCGGTGTATTCGTTATTTTTTGAATGCATATAACCGATATCAAGGTTATTGTTTTGATCGATTACGGCAAAGTTTGCAACAGCACCGCCTTCAATAACACCGCTGCCCATTACATAGTTTTTAGTAAATTTGCTCTTTTCTATAATGCCATCGCTGTTAGAGCTGTAGTTGGCAAGAGCGCCGCCGGCGGCAACATAGGTGGTATCTCCGTCTGTAGCACTGGCAGAATTGTTAAGAAATGTGGTGTTAGCAACCTTTAATAACGGCTGATGCGTACCGCCGGTTTCTTTACCGTTAGCAAATGCACCGCCGCCGATTGTCAGATCGATAGCATCAGTATTGTGCTTATTTGAAATTGTGACACCGCCGGAAACTTCCGATATATCTCCGTTCGGCAAATCTTTGGTATAGCCGACATACACATCGCCGTAATTATAAATCCAAGCGCCGATTGTTGCCGTTCCGTCAACTGAATACAGCTCGTTTGTAAAATTAGAATCTACAAACAGCGTACCGATGGATTTGGCATTAGATGATCCGGCCGCAGCTTGGCTTATTACCGTAGCCATCTTGTCTTTCAGCTCGGTTATAGTCTCCTGGCCTTTAGCATCCAAATCATTGCCGTTACCGCTGGTATTGGCTGTTTGGTTGGCTGTCCAATTTGTATCGTCAGCCATTGCCGGTGCAGCAACCATAATAGAAGCTGCAACCATATTCAGCAAAAAGCATTTTTTTAACACACTGCGGTATTGTGCATTTAACAGCCCTAACCCGCGATGACTCAATTTCAGCATATCAATTCTCCATTATAGTTTTTTTACAAAATAACGCTTAATTGTTAAAAATTTTCTAATTTTCATCATAAAAACATATACTT
>CAVGVF010000019.1:0-16673 GCA_963632615.1 uncultured Eubacteriales bacterium | reverse complement strand
TACTTTCTATCATTTTACCATGTATAGCGCACATTACCTCCGACAGCGAATCCGGAATAATCAGAGCCAATAGTATAGTTGCCGAAGCCGCCGACTACAAAATTTTCAAGCAAAGCCGCCTCGCCGCCTATTTCTAAGCGTCCGGCCGTTTCATTCTTCAAGGTATCAAACTCCACATTCTTTATCTGCGCCTTGCCGCCGTTTTCCAACAGCTGCACCACCGAAGTTTTTATGTAGCCGTTAGTCGGAAGCTGATGGTCATTATTAAATTTATAACCGAATTTCAAACCGGCCTCCAATTCAATATCCTGAATGGCATCATAGCTTGCCGTTTTGCCGCTGCTGTCCGTTGAATCATCAATTTTGATATAGTCGTAAGAGGCACTGGCCAGCGGGGTTACGCTAAATCTGTTTGTTACCGGAGCTTCATAGCCGGCTTCAACTTTTACACCGGCCTGCAGGGCTTTTGCGGAAGCCGAAACATTATTATCGGTTGCCGACATATCTGCTTTTTGCTCGCCGCCGTAAACCATACCGCTGAAATAAAAACGGCTGAAGTATTTGTTATAGTACAATCCGACTAATGTGCTGGAAATATCCAAATCGCCGGCGCCTCGGGTATAGAAATCACCGCTTGTGCCGTCTTTGTCATAGCTGCCTTTACGGTATGAAACCAGCAAACCGGTTTTGCTGCTTGGCGTAACATTCATATTGAGTCCGAAATCAACGCCCCAGATATCGGCGCTGCTTTCGGTCACAGCCGACATAGAGGCCTGACGGTACACCGGATTAACCCACAGGCTGACTTTTTTATTTTTATCGTCTACCTTGCGCAGAGTATTGCGGTAGCCGTATTCATAACGAATACGCGGATTATTGTTATTGCGGGAAGTATCCAAGCGGATATCGCGGGTCTGTTCGACCATGGCGCGCGGCAAAATCACACTATTGTAAGCCTCGCGTCTGATTTCTCCGTCATAATTCAAATACCACTCGCGGATATTGTTGCTGACGGCGCTGCTGATTTGTCCCACAAAAACAGAATCGTCAAAATTAAACTTAAAATCATAATCATCAGTGCTTTGGCCTGCGTTAGTCTGAGCAAAAACAATTTTTGCGCCCTTGCCGGCTATATCGTCAATATCTTTGATAGACACATTAACGCTGCCGGTCATAGAATTGCTGACCGTCAAAACATCGGATTTTTGCGAATCCTTATCAGCATCCAAATAAATCCAGCCGTCATTGCCGACTAAATTATCAATTTTGATATTGGAAACAAAACCGTCCTGAGCATTCAATATTCCGGCGTGATTCAGCGTATCGGCCAAAACAATATTTTCATTCTGCCCCGAGGCGACATAGTTCAAAACAGCGTCTTTAACCGTGGTAATATTGGCGCCGGACATATTATCGGCAACACTGACGCTCAATTCCGAACCTTCGTTTATATTGATGCGGCTGTTGCTGAAATCTAACTTCTGCGATGCGTCAATTTTGGCATTATTCAGATTCAAGACAATATCGCTGCCTTTCAGCAAACCGCCGCCGCTGATATCCGATGACAGATTAACGTTAGTTTTCACAATGCCTTCGTTTGTGGCTTGCGATGTTCCGGCAATATTCAGCAAACCGTCATTATAAATTGTGTCGGAAGCCGAAGCAAAATCCAAATTCTTTGCCGAATCCATACTTATGTTGATAGTGCCGTCCGCACCGTTATATATAGCGCCGCCGACTTCCGCCGCGTTTTCGCTGAATGTTATATCGGCAGATGAACTGATGGAAAGGGTTCCGGATTCATTATAAATTGCACCGCCGGCCGTTTCTGCCGTATTTTTGCTAAAGCTGATACTGCCATCGCCCGAGCCGGATATGCTGACTTCGCCGTCGGCGTTATAGATACCGGCGCCCAAAGCCGCCTTGTTTTCTTCAAAAGTCAAATATGAGGCGTTTTGCATATCAACGGTAATATGTCCGTTTTTACCGTTATACACGGCACCGCCGGCCGCCGAAGCCGTATTGCCCGAAAATGATACGCCGCTGGCTGTGGCCGCCGCATCGGATTTTATATCAAAATATGCGTTTTCGGCATTATATACGGCGCCGCCGCTATCTGCCGTATTTCCGGTAAATTGAATTTTTCCGGATGAAGCATCAATTTGAAATGAAGACAAAATATTGCCGGCATTTGAATTATTGGCTGCGTTATAAACAGCACCGCCTTCTTTGGCTGAATTTCCCTCAAAGCTGATTGTATTGCCGCCATTGGCAACAACCTTGAACAAACCGGTTTCAGAGTTATAAAAAGCACCGCCGCGCGAAAGAGTATCTGCGCCGGCATTGATATGGTTGTCGCTGACAAAAATATCTTTGCCGCCGGTTTCTACAACAAGCTGCGATATAGAGGTAACACGTCCGTCATCAGCAACATTGCCGGTGTTATACACGGCACCGCCAAAAGCTTTTTCAGCAGCGGACGCCTCTATATAGTTATGCGTGATTGAAGTTTGTGAAATTATCGAAATAACTCCGGCCTTAGATTTGTTATAAACCGCGCCGCCGTAACCTTCTTTTGCCGCAGTAACATGGTTTTCAACAATCAAAGAGCCGACTACGGAAAAATCGGCAGCCGATGAAACGCCTTCGTTATAAATCGCGCCGCCCATTGCGGTGTCGGCTGCAGCATAGTTGCCGGCAAATTTCACGCCTTCTATGCTTATTCTGCCCTCATTGTAAATGGCGCCGCCGGCCGCCGAACGATTGGCATTTGCCGTTGAAGAATCCGCTGAAACAACAGCGCTGTTTTCATTAAAAGAAGTGGAATAGTTGCCGTCAGTCTGAGTACCGCTGATTTGTGCCGAACCGGCAATATAAAACGCGCCGCCCTTGGCCTGCAGAATAGAACCGTCAGACTTGGTATTGTCTTCAATCTTTACAAAGTTACCGTTAAACTGCACGTTATCCATTACCTTAGAATCAACATAGCTGCCGTTTTCGGACGCCTCGCCCAAATCAGCGACAAGTCCGCCCTGAGCAATACGGATTCCGGTATTTTCATCCGTGCTTATCTTAATGCCGTTATTATCCAGAACCGCATTCAAAAATGTGTTGCCGTTATTCGCCGAACCGGCCGTTGCAGCACCACTGTTTTGAATAAATCCGCCGGAAATGTAAGCACCGCTGCCGGCTTCGGTCAAACTTACGTTTTTATTGGATACGGTGGTTGAACTGTCCTGATTGCCGGCAATATTTACCTGACTGCCGTTCTCTTGTTTTATAAAAGATTCCGATAACGAGTTTTCAGAATCAAAACTGCCGATTACCGAAAGTAAATCGCCATTATTGACTTCATACGAATTGCCGCTGTCCCATTCATTGTTTTGCTCCGGTACAACAATAGAAGCAGCCTCCGCCGCACCGGCAAAACCAAACACCGCGAAAGACGCCATCAAATTCAAATACAGGCATCTCTTCAAAACACTTCTATACCGGGCATTAAGCAAGCCGAAAGAATGATTATGGGATTTAAGCATCTAAATATCTCCTTATAAATTTACGCTTACTTTAGCGCAAATTTATTAAGAAATATCTAAAATTACAGCTGCTGCGTTAATTTGCCAGATAAACAACCTGATTAAACACATTTTCCAAGAAAAACAGACTGATAAAGCAGATAGTCATAGAAATTACCGGCGCTGCCACCCAGCCCACGACTATTCGGCCGACAATCGCCCAGTTGATACCGCGTCCGCCTTTTAAAAGCCCCAGCCCGACAATCGCCCCGATAACAGCCTGAGTACTTGAAACAGGCACCAGCGGCAAAGTCGGCAGAGAATGAGCTTCCAGCCAATTATGCAGAGTCAAAGATGAAAACAAAAGCAAAACTATGGCCTGCGACAACACCACAATCCAAGCGGTAATCGGCGTCATTTTCATCAAGTTATTGCCAACAGTCATAATGATTTTTTTAGAATAAGTCAAAATACCGACACTGACGGCAACCGAACCTAAAAAGAACAGCACCTGCTCCGGTGAAAATGTACCCAAAATTCCGGCTTTTATCGGTTTAAACGGACAAGATTCAACAAACATGCCGACTGCATTGGCGATATTGTTGGCGCCCAAAGCATAAGCGCTGATAGCCGCGGTGACAATCAGTCCGATACGGGTAATTTGATCCTGCATCAGCAAATGGATATGCGAGCTTTTCAAAACCCGTTTGAACAGCATAAACAAAACAACTGCCACCAAACCGGACAAAAGCGGGCAGATAGTCCATGTTGAGCAAATCCGTGCCAAGGTTTCCAAATCTGTCGGCTTGCCGGCATAGAGGTTCCAGCCGACAATCGCGCCGACCACCGCCTGCGAAGAAGAAACGCTGATACCGGTGCGCGCCATGGAATAAACCGCCAAGGCTGCTGACAAAGCCACCATAAAAGCTCCGGCCAAAGCATTAACCGCACCCAGGCTGCCCAAAGTTTTACTGGTTCCGGCGCCGCCGTAAACCGCGCCGAGAATCACAAAAAAGCAAGAGATTAAGGCAATGGTGGTAAAACGCACCATTTTAGAGCCCACCGCCGTGCCGAAAATGTTAGAAGCATCGTTGGCGCCTAAAGACCAGCCCAAAAACAAGCCGCTGCTCAAATAAAACAAATAACTTATATCCATCAGATATCCCGCTTAATTGTGAAAATTAACAACGCATCAATGCAATCTTCAGCCTTGTCGGCAACATCGGCAACTTCGCCGATAAGCATATTAAGCTGGATTTTATGCGCTAACTCCATATCGGAAGCAAACACGTTTTCTTTCAAACGGGCACTGGTTTTATCGCTTTCATGCTCCAAAAAATAAACCTTTTGCGAATAGTCGCGCACCGTCACAAAATCACGGAAAAAAGCGCGGGAAGAAATAGCCATATTTTCGGCGCAATCCGAAACCTGCTGCACCAACAGCTTAAAATCATCCTGATATTGTTCCGGAATATCCGGCTGCTCAATATAAAATTTGTGGGCAACTTCATCTAATTCGTTAATAACTTTATCAATATTTTCAACCATCTGCAGCACATCGGCGCGCAAATCCGGAATCAAATTCTGCGCATATAAGCTGCTTTCGATTTCACGGCGCAAATCATCGGCCTGCGATTCAATGTTTTTGATTTTTTTGCTGGCGCGGCGATAGGCCAAACTGCGTTTTTCTTTCAAAAAAATAGCAAACGCTTCTTTAAAATACATTGCGCATTCAATCACTTTATCGTGCATCAAATCTATTTTATGCTCCAGCTCCCTCGTGCTGGAAAACAACGAAATTTTCACATTGAACATTTTTCTCTCCCGTAATTATAATTTTTCTTTCTACTCATAAAAAAACGCATTGTCCATAATTATTTTGCAAAACTGAATTTTAAAACTTGCAAATCACAAAAACTTTAGATAATTTGAAATTGTTTGAACATTAATTATTTATAAGGACATATCAAATATGAAAAATTTTTCAATAATTCTTTCGACAATAGCCGTAATCTTGGCTACTGCATCCTTAGTTTGCACCTTTAAGTGCAAAACAGCTGACACAGCAGGCTCTGCCAATGTCAGTGTTGAAGAAGCTTTAAAAGCAAATCCTAAAATGGTTATGGACGCTTTGCAGGCATATCAGACTCAGCAGCAAGAAGCTCAGAGAAAAGCTGCAGAAGAAGCTTTGACTAAATATATTCCGGAAATCAATTCTTCTGCCAACGCTCCGTTTGTCGGCCCAGAAAATGCCAAAGTTACCGTTGTTGAATTTTTTGACTTTTCTTGCCACTACTGCAAGAGATTGGCTCCGGCTTTGGAAGAAGTTATGGCTAAAAACTCTGATGTTAAATTTGTTTTCAAACCATTGTCTTTCGTAGATCCTCAAGGTTCTCACTACCAGGCTCAGGCTGCTTTGGCTTTGTATAAACAAGGCAAATTCCTGGAATTTTATAAAGCCGTTATGGCTGCCGAAGGCAGAATGAACAAAGAAGCAGTTGACAACATTGCCAAAGGCTTGAACATTGACTTTGATAAATATAAAGCAGATGTAGATGCTGCCGAAGTAAACAGCAATTTGGATGAACTGTCCAGCTTGGCTCAAAAAATCCAAGTAAGCGGCGTTCCGACTGTTATCATCAACGGCAAACACGTTCAGACAATGCGCGCTGAAGATTTGCAGGCTGCTATTAACGAAGCAAAATAATCTGCAAAAAACTTTTCAAAGGCAATCCGGCAACAGGATTGCCTTTTTTTTATGTGCTTTTCAGCACTTTGCATTTGACTTGAAAAAACAAATGTTTTAAGAATAGTAAAAATTAACTTTCGGATTGATGTTGATGACCGATACTGCTGCTGTAGCTATTTCTGTGATTATTCCAATCTACAATGTGGAAAAATATTTGCCACGTTGTTTGGAAAGCGTTATCAATCAATCATTTTCAAACATCGAGATTATTTGTGTAAATGACGGTTCTACCGATAACAGCGGGAAAATTCTGGCTAAATTCGGCGCTAAAGACGCGCGTTTCAGAATAATTACGCAAGATAATCAAGGTTTATCGGCATCGCGCAACAATGGAATGGAAATTGCCAGCGGTTCGTATATTTTCTTTTTAGATGCAGATGATTTTCTGCACCCGCAGACTTTGGAAATTTTTTATAACACCGCCCTGCAATCAGAATGTCCGATTGTTATTTCCAGCACTTTCTGCCGTTTGGGCAAAGACAGCCTGAACAGCAAAAAATATCAGACGGCCTCTGTTCCGTATAAAGTTTGCTCGGCGCCGCTTGCTGATTTATATAAACACCGTTTGGTTTCGGCCGTGGTCTGGAACAAGCTTTACCGCACCAGCGCTTTGCGCCGTTTCCGCTTTATTGAAGGAATATATTACGAAGACTGGCCGTTTACGACCTGTGTATTTTCCAGCATTCCGAACTTTGCCATGATAAGCGAAAAACTGTATAGGTATAACACTTCCTCGCCGTCAATTACCCGCAGCACATTTTCCATTAAAAAAATACATGATTACATCAGAGGCATCCGCCATGTATATAATTACTTTGCTGCAAAAAATAAAATGGATCAATGGAATATTGTACGCAAAAAACGCATAAGCCTTTCTTTAAAAATGATACTTTCCAAAATCACCAAAAGCTCTGACAACAAAGATGTTTTAGAGGCTTTTTTCAAGCAGGAATACCTAAAATTGGTTGAAGACGGCTTAATTTCTTTCAGAGATTTGACGCTGAAAAGCAAATTCCGGCTGCTTAAAATTATGTGGCATCAAAGAAACAAATAATCAGTGCTTGAGATAGAACAAATCATACATTTTTGCAAATATGATGTTGGTATAAACAAAGATTAACGTACTGACAGAATAATGAAACCAGTCACGAAGACCGAATAATCTGTCAATTTCCAAGCTCAAGGCTTCCGGATACAGCAGCATTGCCGATATAATCACAAACGACAAATAATTGCCGCGGGTTTTGTTTCCGGCTTTGCGGAAAGAAGCATTGTGCCCGCGCAAAGAAGAAATCCAAGCTAAATACGGCTTGCAAATCAAGTGCGGCGCCAACAGCGACAATATGCCGTAAACCACAAAAATATCAACGAATGAAGTGCTGATTTCGCCGGTGTTTGAAAGGTTTTCTATTGCCGACATATAGCGCTCGTAATAATCCAGATAAACATCATTAAATCCCAAGAAAAGCGGCAGCATCGGCAGCATAGCCAAACCCATTATGACAACAAACATCAAAACCATAGCTTTGGTTGAAGGCGCCATGCTTCCCAGTAAAGTCTTGCTGAAAATATAAGGCTTCAGATGATAGTAATAGCGATAAAAAGCACACCAAAATATATAATAGGTTATTGCCCAAGCTATACTTAACGGATTAGACAAGCCCCCGTCTATAGATTTAAAAACCAGCATATAAGCCATATTAACCACAAAAATACAAAGCGTAAACAGCCTGTTTTCGGCAATATAGCGATTTACACTGCGCAGCAGCACGCTGACATACATGGTTATTTTAGGGTTTTCTTTCGGTGTCAGTCTCGGCATGGCATAATCCTATTGCAGCATATAGCCGCCGTTTTCAGTCACAATCAGCCGGCGTCCGCCGTTTTGCTCCACCTTTTGGCGCAGGCGGTAGATATGGGTTTCAATAGTGTGGGTTGCGACTTCTTCGCTATATTTCCAAACATTGCGCTGCAAATCGCTTTTAGAAACATAGCGGCCTTGGTTCTTGTACAGATATTTCAAAATATCAATTTCTCTTTCCGTTAATTTTATAACCTCTCCGCTTTGAATATCGGCTATTTCACGCAAATTCGGACGCAGTTCATAATCATTAAATACCAAGTAGCCATCGGCTGAATTATCTAAATTATTATTTGCCGCCCGCAGAACATCCAAAAAAGACATCAAAGAAAAAGGCTTTTTCACATAAATATTAAGCATATCATTTTCTTTGTTTTCCGCCGACAAAAGAATTAAGGGAATTGACGGATATTTCCGGCGCAGTTCATTACAGAGCTGCAGATTTTCATCTACCAGCAGCAAATCCGGCGCCGTTTCAACAAAAGAAAAATCCGGAGCAAAGCGCAAAATCTGCGCTTTTAAATCTTCTGCAAAATCTTCATTATCCGAGATAAATAAAATATGCGCCATAATTTTCTAAAACTCCAATTCCACACCGCTGATAAACGCATAGCCGCGGTTGTTTTCACTGACATCGCGGCCGCCGGTGTATTCGGCATAGGCAGCAGCTAAATACAGCGACACATATTTGTGCACTTCTATTTTATTTGCCCAAGTGACAATTTTATCTTTATTGTCGGTTTTGTCTGCCGAAGAGGCAAAATAGGAAACACCTGTTGTCAGCGGTCCAAACTCATAGCTCAGCCCCACATTATAGGCGCTGCCTTTGCGGTAGCCGTCAAAATAGTAAGGAAGACCGGCAACATCGTTTAAAGCATAATCGCCGGAAGACGTAAACGACTTGCGGTAAGAACCGCCTAAAGTCCAGCCTTTGCGGTAAATACTCAAGCCGGCGGAAACTTCCTGATTGTTTTTGCGGTTATAGGCATAGCCTAAAGAACTTTCCAGCTCAAATGTGCCAAGTTCCTGATGATTATACAAGCCCGCAGCGTAAGACGAACGATTGTCATAGCGGCTGTGCTTATTGATCAGACCGGCTTCCGAATAGCTGTCCGGAGTATACGAAACTGCCAGTTTGGTGCGGTAAAATTCCGGAGTAATATAACTGATTTTCGGCGCATCGGCATCGGTATTTAAGTAGGTTGAATTAAGCGTGCGGTATGAAGCGGTGCGGCTGTGGCGCTGCCAGTTCGGATTAGCGATAAAATCGGTTATCGGCGAATTATTGGCCTTGAAATACCCGACTTTCGGCGCTCCGACTGCCAGCTGATACGCCGCGTTATAAACCTGTCCGATACTGAATTCTCCGTAAGCGGACTCCAGGGTGCCATAAATATTTTCGCCCCATTTGCCCTGGTTGTAATCCTCAACTTCTTTGCCGCCGGCAGCTTGTAAATCCAAGCCCAGTTTAAGCGCTGTTTCATCGTTAAAATTATAACCTGCCGCCGTATACAGTTCTGCGGATGCCGGAGTGTGGCTATGTTTATGCTGCGGGCGGAATTTTTCGGCATAATCGCTGTAGCCGTAAAAAGCATTGCTTAGGCCGGATATGTCATAAAAAAATTCGCCGGCATACACCGGAGCCGTTACAAAACAAAAAGCAGCAACTAACAGATTTTTTTTCATTTTTTATCCTTAAATATTTGGTTTTAATTTATGAATACTCTCACTTTATGTCAATAAAAAATCATATTTTTATACTTTTTTAAAAATAAGTCTGTTTATAAATAAAAAAATAGTGCTTTTAAATTTTGTTTTCCTATATATAATAGTGAACAGTTTAAAAGTTTTTAGATTTAACGAAAGGAAAAATTTATGCAAAGACCGGTTATGTTGCTTATTTTGGACGGCTGGGGATATAGAAGCACAACAACAAAAGACAATGCCATTGAAATGGGAGAAACTCCGAATTGGCATAACCTTTTGAAAACATGTCCTCATTGTTTTGTAGAAACTTCCGGATTAGACGTCGGTTTGCCGGCAGGGCAGATGGGAAATTCTGAAGTCGGTCACATGAACCTCGGCGCCGGACGCGTGGTTATGCAGGATTTACCGAAAATTGACCAAGCAGTTAAAGAACATACTCTGGAAAAGAATCCGGTGGTTGTTGATTTGATTAACACCTTAAAAGCCAA
The DNA here is from genome assembly GCA_963632615.1 of uncultured Eubacteriales bacterium. Lineage (GTDB taxonomy): Bacteria > Pseudomonadota > Alphaproteobacteria > RF32 > CAG-239 > RUG410. The sequence continues at coordinate 6,353 of CAVGVF010000019.1, read as the reverse complement.
CGGCAAAACCTGCCACGTTATGGGTTTGATGTCTCCGGGCGGCGTTCACTCGCATCAGGAACACATTGTCGCTTTGTGCGAAATTCTTAACCGCAACGGCATTAAAGTTAAAGTGCATGCCTTTTTAGACGGCCGCGATACACCTCCGACCTCGGCAGAAGGCTTTTTGGCTGATTTCAACAATGCGATTAAAGATATGCCGCATGTTAAGCTGGCAACCCTTGCCGGACGTTTTTACGCCATGGACAGAGACAAACGCTGGGATAGAGTTGAACTCGCCTATAACAATATTGTTTCCGCCAACGGCAAACGCTATGCCACAGCCGATGAAGCAATCAAAGCTTCGTATGCTGCCGGCGTCAATGACGAATTTGTGGTTCCGTGCGTTATCGGCGATTATCAAGGCGCAAATGACGGCGATGCTTTCTTAATGGCTAACTTCCGCGCCGACCGCGCCCGCGAAATTACCTATGCTTTGGGCGATGATAAATTTGAAGGCTTTGCCCGCAGCAAAATCGTTAAATTCTCTGCTTGCGTTGGTATGGCAGAATATTCGGTTGACCACAACCGCTTTATGAAAACCATTTTTGCGCCGGAACAGCTCAAGAATATTTACGGCGAAGTTGTTTCCGAACACGGAATGACTCAGCTGCGCATTGCCGAAACCGAAAAATATGCACACGTTACATTTTTCTTTAACGGCGGCGAAGAACGTATGTTCAAAGGCGAAGAGCGCATTTTGATTAACAGCCCGAAAGTTGCAACTTACGACTTGAAGCCGGAAATGAGCGTATATGAAGTTACCGATGCTTTGGTTAATGCGATTGAAAGCAAAAAGTTTGATACTATTATCTGCAACTTTGCCAACGGCGATATGGTAGGTCATACCGGAATTATGTCGGCTGCTTTGCAGGCTGTTGCCGCGGTAGATAAGTCTTTAGGCCGCGTTATGAAAGCCATTAAAGACGTTGACGGCGTTTTGTTTGTAACCGCCGACCACGGCAATGTTGAAAAAATGGTAGATGAAAAAACCGGACAGCCGTACACAGCGCACACCGTGGGCAAAGTTCAGGCTGTTTTGTATAACGCACCGGCCGATGTAAAAGGCATGGAAGACGGACGCTTAGCCGATGTTTCGCCTACCCTGCTGGATTTGCTCGGTTTGGAAAAACCTGCCGATATGACAGGACATTCTTTGTTGAAAAAATAAAGGAACGGACTGAATATCGTGCAAAGAACGTTTTTAATTTTCAGTTTGATAGCTTTTTTAGCTGCCGGGCAGTATGCAAATGCTGCTCCGGCTGCTAATGTTTCGGCTTCCGAAGTTGCAAAAATGGAAGCCGAAGCCAAACGCGTTTCCAAAGAGCAGCAAGCGATGGAGCAAAAAGCCAACAAACTCAAAGAAGAGCTTAAGAACGTAAATCAAAAAATGATTGCCGCGGCTAAAAAAATTCAAAACGGCGAAGATGAAATTCTAAAAAAGCAAGAAGAACTGGCGGTTTTACAAAAACACCTGAACGAATCCGAAGAAAAATTCAATTCGGAAAATGATATGCTGATAGAGACTTTAGCCGCCCTGCAGAATTTGGCCTTGCGCCCGTCTGAGGCGGTTTTGGTGCAGCCGCTGTCGCCGGTAGAAGTTATGCGCAGCAGCATTTTGCTGCGCGGTAGCGTGCATTCGCTGGAAAGCCGCGCCAGTTCCATCCGGCAGAGCATTGAAGATATCAGCAATCAAAAAGCGCAGATTGCCCTGCGTCTGCAAGATTTGGAAAAAGATAATAAAAAATTAGCGCTGCAGCAAGAAGATATGAAAAAGCTTTCGCAGCAAAAAAGCACTATGTACAGCCAAATTTCCAGCCAAAGCGAAGAAGCTAAAAAGAAAGCCGATATGCTGGCCAGCCAGGCTCACAACTTGCGCGACTTGCTGGAAAAACTGGAAAAGCAAAAAGAAATTGCCCGCCGGCAAATGGCTGAAAAGGCTCGTTTGGCGCGTGAACAGGCAGCAGCAAAGCTGCATGAAGAAAGCCATGGCTTAGAAGCTATCAATGAATATGAAAACAGCTCGCAGGCTTCCGGGCAGCCGGCGGCCGGTTTCAGCAAGGCTAAAGGCAGGCTGTCGCGTCCGGCGCGCGGACCGTTGGTTACGGCCTTTCATTCCGAGCTTTCCAAAGGCGTATATTCTAACGGCATTGACATAAAAACCGCTGCCAAAGCGCAGGTTATTGCACCGTATGACGGAACAGTAATTTATGCCGGACCGTTCAAAAACTTTGCCAACTTAGTTATTATAGATCACGGCGAAGGCTATACTTCTCTTTTGAGCGGGCTGGGCGAAACCGATACGGAAGTCGGGCAAACGCTTTTGGCCGGAGAGCCGGTCGGCACTATGCCAGCCGATGCCGGCAGCAAACTGCATATTGAAATACGCAAAAACAACCATCCTGTAGATCCGAATGAATGGATAAAAAATAAATAGAGGAAAAAAATATGTTAAAAAAATCGCTAATTGTTTACACTTTGATTCTGAGCCTTATCACAGGCTGCGCCACAGCTAAAAACACGGCTAAGGAAGAAGAGCAAATCAACACTTACGAACTGCTGAATTTGTTTGGCACCGTGATGGAGCGCACTAAAATGTCGTATGTGGAAGAAGTGAGCGATAAACAGCTGATTGAAGCCGCCTTGAACGGCATGCTGACATCTTTGGATCCGCACTCCAGCTATCTGAACGCCAAGGACTATAAATATATGACCGAGCAGACTAAAGGCAAATTCGGCGGTTTGGGCATAGAAATCACCATGGATAACGGATTGGTTAAAATTATTTCGCCGATTGACGACACGCCTGCGGCCAAAGCCGGAATCAAAGCCGGCGATTATATTACCGATGTGGACGGCGAAACCGTGGTCGGACAGTCGCTTGACGATGTTGTCGGCAAACTGCGCGGCAAAATCGGCACCAAAGTAAAAATCACGATTGCCCGCACCAATAAAAAGCCGTTTACCGTAACTTTGAAACGGGCAGAAATCAAAGTTCAGGTGGCTAAAAGCGAAATTAAAAACGATGATATTCTGTACATCCGCATTTTATCGTTCAGTGAAGATTTGGACAAGCTGGTTGAAAAAGCCGTTAAAGATGCGCAGAAAAAGCTTAAAGGCAAACTTTCAGGCATTGTGATTGATGTCCGCAACAACCCGGGCGGCTTGCTGGATCAGGCAATCAGCGTTTCGGATTTGTTTTTGGAACAGGGCGAAATCGTTTCCACCCGTTCGCGCAATGTAGAAGACACGGTTAAATTTTCGGCCACCGCCGGCGACATTGCCAAAGGCCTGCCGATTGTAGTCATTATCAACGAGGGTTCAGCCTCCGCTTCCGAGATTTTGTCCGGAGCATTGCAAGACCATCACCGCGCAGTGATTATCGGCGAAAAATCATTCGGCAAAGGTTCGGTGCAAACCGTGGTTCAGCTGCCGAACGGCGGCGCTATGCGTTTGACGACTGCCCGCTATTACACTCCGTCCGGACGTTCTATTCAAGCTAAAGGCATTGAGCCGGATATTGTGGTAAAGCAAGCCAAAGTGGAAGAAGTGGAATCTAACGGTTGGAATATCAGCGAAGCCGACTTGAAAGGCGCGCTGAAAAATGAACAGGTGGATAAAAAATCGGCGAAAACAAACAATAAAAAAGCCGATGCCGCCAAAGAAGACTTGAAAGATTATCAGCTTATCCGAGCTTTGGATTTGGTAAAAGCTTTGTACCTGTTTGGGCAAAATGACAATTTAAGCGTACAGGCCGCTTCGGAAAAAGCTGTTCAGACAAATTCAAAATCGGCAAAACCGGCTGCTAAAAGCAAAGGCAGAAAATAATGGCAGAATGGTTCAGACGCAACGCGGGAATCGTTGTATTCAGAGCAGATAAAAAAGTTTTGCTGTGTCAAAGAAACGACAATACAAACTCTTGGCAATTTCCGCAAGGCGGCATTGAAGACGGCGAAACTCCGCAGCAGGCCGCTGCCCGAGAGCTGCAAGAAGAAACCTCACTCAGCGGATTGAAGCGAATCGCCACTTTGAGCGAACCGGCGCGCTATCATTTTCCGCCGGAAGTTATTGCCTCTATGCAAAAACGCGGCTTTAGCAACGCAGGTCAGGATATGTATTGGTCGCTGTTTTATTTTGATGGAACCGATAATGAAATTAACCTAAACACCGCAACTCCGGAATTTAAGGCTTTCCGCTGGGGAACACTGGAAGAAGCTGTAGCTTTGGCGGTTGATTTCAAAAAACCGGCTTACCAAAAAATGTATGATTCGTTCAAAACTTTGATTGATGATTATAAAGACTAATTTATTTAAAATGATAAACAAAAACCATCCGGCAAATTGGGGCTTGCCGGATGGTTTGATATAATTAGGAATTTTATTCAGTTAAATTATTTACATCACCTCCTTAAATTTTATAACGAACAAGCTTCATCATACCCCAAGGTAGGAAAGAGTACAGGTGCACCTTTAGTTGTTTCAAAACCGTCAATTTCCGGCGTATAAACCCGAGGTTCTTCAGTTGTTATCGTTTCTGTCTCAATGTCACTGCCGTTTTGATAGGAAAAAGTTACACGTTCGTTTTCAACGCATGTAGTATCTTTCAGTTTGAAAACCACATCTAAGCCATATATTTCTCCTTTACGCATGGTAAACGGAATTTCAACAACAGTAAAACTTTGATTGCTTAAATCACTGCCGCTCCAGCATTGAGAATAGTCTGATGTTTCAATTTCCGAAAAATTTACAGTCGACTTTTTAAAAGCTTTGCTTATAACATAAGGTTTAGAATGATCTGTTGAAAAACCAATTTTGTACATGGTTGAGGTAACCTTTTCTCCCCCGTTTTCAGTATACACATATCGTTCAAAATTGTTCAATTTAGCACCAGTATAAGAATCATCATAAGAATTATCAAATTCTTTATAAGGATAATTAGCAAAAGTATAATCCGTCGTCTGACAAATATACTCACTTGGCACTGATTCGTAATAATTAACATCTAACGCTATTATTTTGACCATTTCGATATCTAAGTTAGGCATCATCGTAAAAATTTTTATAGTATATTTTTTGCAATAATCTTTATCAGGTTCGTGAAAATATGCTATATAAGAATTAGGCCGCCAACAATTTGATTCGGTCATAATACCATTTCTATAGTATCCGTTGCTTTGTTGAATTTCTTTTCCATTTTCATCATAGAGTCTGAAAAAATAAGTTTTACCTTGATATGTGCCTTTTATTAAACTTGCAGATATTTTACATTTTACGGTATTAACGTATTTATCTATTGCCAATTTTGGCCACAGAGCAGGATAATATACATTAGATGTCATATCATGCCAAAGATTATCATACGAGTAATTTTTGGCATAATAAGCTCTTATAGCATTTATACTGGAAGCACACTCTGAACATCTGACACATTGTCCGTCACTGCCATATACATCAAGCAAATGAGTATCTTCCGTATAATCGCAATATCTTTTATATCCCTTATCATAACAAGTTTCCTGTTTTTCCTCACTGCAAGTGCCACATTCGTTACCATCGGAATCCTTGACATCGGCATAGTTAAAAGTAAAGCTGCTGCCTTTGGACGTACATTCGGAGCGGGTTATATAACCATCTCCCATTTCCGGACAGGTTATGTACGGAACGTCTTTGCAGCTTCCGCAAGCCGTGCCGCTTTTATCAAATTTCCCGTTCGGCTCAAAATTTTGATTATTGTTTTTACAGGTTTGCTCAGTTTCGTAACCGGCTCCCTTGCAGGTTTCTATCGGAGGATTGACGCAATCATCAACTTGCCAGCAGTTTCCGCACGGAACACAACATTTGTCATGTTTTTCCGCATTTGCGGCGGCTTTATCGCATTCCGACTTAGACATTTTGCATTTGCGATACCAGCAAGCACCTTCAGGATAGGCTTTTTCACAAACACTCATCCCGTCTTTGGCTTCGTTTTCGGTTTTATAGGTACAGCCGATAACACCGTTTTTCTTGTCTAGTTTGTAGGTTACGCCTTTGCAGTTACCGTCCGGCAAGAAGCATACTTCCGCCTGTGCCGCGGCTGAAAATAGCATAAAGGCAGAAAAGATGACCGCACTTTTTAACACCCCGCCTACTTTTATGCCGTCATTCTCGGGCGTGACGCACAGTCTGTCCCGAGAATCCTGGCGCAACATACTCCTTTTTAATAATAAGGCAAATTTATTGACTAGGTTAGTCACTCGCTGCACCAAGATTACCGGAACAAGTCCGGTAATGACGATTAAGAAGCGAGAGAAAACACTATTTGCCTCATCGAATGAT
>CAVGVF010000018.1:0-22506 GCA_963632615.1 uncultured Eubacteriales bacterium | reverse complement strand
CACTAAGTAAGCATCCCCAGCACCCGTCATTGCCGGACTTATTCCGGCAATCTTGGCGCAACATACTCCTTTTGAATAATACAGCAAATTTTTTGACTTGGTTAGTCACTTGCTGAAACAAGATTAACGGGACAGACTGTGCGTCACACCCGTAAATTGTTACATAAATACAAAAAAGACAGCTCAAATCTATGAACTGCCTTTTTTGAATCTATAGCCGTTTTAGCTATTGCACATTGCCGAACGGATTTACATCTTTTTCATCCGGCGTAGCACGCAAATCAAACATATTGATTACCGGCACGCAGATAAAAATAGAGGAGAATGTACCGATAATGATACCTGTGGTAATCACAAAGGCAAAGCTGCGCAGAGCATCGCCGCCGAATACCAGCAGAGCCACAGAGGCTAAAAATGTGGTAATACCGGTCAAAATCGTACGGGAGAAAATGTCGTTAATACTCTTGTTTAACAAGTCATACTGCGGCATCTTTTTGTATTTTTGCAGATTTTCACGGACACGGTCATAGGTTACCACCGTATCATTTACAGAATAACCTGCCAAAGTCAAAATAGCGGCAATGGTGGTTAAGCTGAAATCCAAATGGAAAATAGAAACCAAACCGACAGTAATCAGCAAGTCATGGAACAAGCCGACCAAGGCGCCGACTGCAAATTTCCATTCAAAGCGAAACCAGATATACATACTGATAGCCAGCATCGCAAATACCGAGGCCAGCACGCCGGAAAGCTTCAATTCATCGCCTACCTGCGGGCCGACCGATTCGATTCGTTCAAATGTAAAATCATTGTCCAGCATTTCTTTAATCTGCTTAACGGCAATACGCTGACTTTCTTCATCGGCATTGTTTGCCTGAGCTCTAATCATAAGTTCATCCTGAGCATCGCCGAAAGACTGCAGATTCAGCTCATCCAATTTTAAGGTATCCAATTCATGGCGAACCTTATCCACATCAACCGGACCGTTTTTGCTTTTAACTTCAATCAGTACGCCGCCGGAAAAATCAATGCCATAGTTAAAACCGCGCACGGCAACACTGGCGATAGATGCGGCGAACAAAACGGCAGACAAGGCGTATGCCAGCTTGCGGTAGCCTAAAAAGTCAATACTTGTATCTTTTATAATCCAACTAAATATTTTCATTTTTTATTATCCTTTTCTTTTAGAGTGGAAGTTTAGTCGGTTTAAATTTAGCCATCCAGGCTTCTACCAGCAGACGGCTGACCGTTACTGATGTAAACATAGATGTAATGATACCGATAATCAAAGTTACGGCAAAGCCTCTGACCGGTCCGCTGCCGAAATAGAACAATACAAAGCCGGCTACCATAGTTGTCAGGTTAGAGTCGACAATCGTACGGTAAGCTTCGGTAAAGCCCAAAGTAATAGCATCGCGGATAGAACGGCCTTTGTTTACTTCTTCGCGCATACGTTCAAAAATCAAGATGTTAGCGTCAACGGCCATACCCATAGTCAGGATAATACCGGCAATACCTGGCAGGGTCAAAGTTGTGCCGATAAAGCTCATAATGCCGAGCATCAAAACAATATTCAGCAGTACTGTAATATCTACCATTACGCCGAACAAACCGTATGCGGCAACCATAAACACAACCACGGCAATCAAGCCGACAATGGACGCAATAACGCCGTCATGAATAGAGTCCGCACCCAAACCGGCGCCGACTGTTCTTTCTTCCATAACTTCCAACGGAGCAGGCAAAGCACCGGAACGCAGCAGCAGAGCCAAATCGTTGGCAGATTTTGTGGTAAAGTTACCGGTAATAATACCGCTGCCGCCGGTAATCGGGCCTTGAATGTTCGGAGCGGAAATAACTTCATTATCCAAAACAATAGCCAGTCTTTCACCGACATGGTTGCTTGTTACTTCGCCGAATTTGCGTCCGCCCAAAGTATTGAAGCGGAAGCTTACAACCGGCATGCCGTCAGCAAATGAAACGCGGGCGTCTGTGAGGTTTTCGCCGCCGACAACCGGCTTTTTGATAACCACATACTGTTCGCCTTCCGAACCGTTCATTACGCGGGAAGTCTTGCTGATTTTACCGCGTTTAGCCTGAGCCACGCTGGTGGTTTCATCTACCAAATGGAACGACATTTTAGCGGTTTTGCCCAAAAGGATTTTTACGCTTTCCGGATTCTGCACACCCGGCAGCTGAACCAAAATACGGTCTGTGCCCTGCCCTTGAATGCTTGGCTCTTTGGTGCCGAGTTCATCAATACGGCGGCGCACGATGCCGATTGATTGGTCAATTACCTGATATTTCAAAGCAGTAATAGCCTGTTCATTATAGGTAATTGTTACCAAACCTTCGCCATTGGCATCATCTGTCACTTCCAAACCCTGATCAAGCTTGCGGAAAGCTTCTTTTGCTTTATCGCGGGCAGCATAATCGGAGATTTTTACGAATACGCCTTTGTCAGAAGATTTCAAATCCTGATAGCGGATTTTATGTTCGCGCAAAGACTGACGCACAGAATCTTCAAGCGTGCTCATTTTATCTTTGAGAACATCATCCATTTTAACTTGCAGCAGCAAACTTGAACCGCCTTGCAAGTCCAAACCCAAACTAATCGGCTGCCACCACTTTGGCAGATTCTGCGGATTCGGCAAAATATTCGGAATCGCAAAAAACACGCCAACCAAGCAGATACCGATGATAATTAAAATTCTTTGCAGAGATAGCTTATACATCTGATATTCCTTTTATTTTGTTTTTTTAGCTTTTGTTTTAGCAGGCTTTGTTTCGGCCTGTTTTGTTTCAGGAGCGACAACACCGCTGATAGTCATGCGTTCAACCACCACATTTACGCCTGCAGCAATTTCCACAGTAACTTCCATACCGTTAAGCTTGGTAATTTTACCATAGATGCCGCCGCTGGTCAAAACTCTGTCGCCGACTTTCAGTCCTTCCGCCATTGCCGTATGTTCCTTCATTTTTTTGGTTTGCGGACGAATGAGGAAAAAGTAAAAAATTATCAAAATCAAACCGAGCTGTGTCAATGTAACAGCCATAGAACCGCTTTGCAATCCAGCCTCTCCGGCCGCGGCAAAAGCATCACTAATCAGCATATTTTTCTCCTTTCACATAAATTTATGCCATAGTTTTACATCAATTTATTGTGAGAAAAAACTAAAATTTCAAGTTATTAACGGAATTTTTAAGCATTAGGGAAGGTATGGGCGCGGATTTACGGCTTTTTTACCGGAACGGACTTCGAAATGCAGCTGCGGCGTAGTCACACTGCCGGTGCTGCCGACAGTAGCGATTTTTTCGCCGCGCGTCACTTTCTGTCCTTTTTTAACAAACAGCCTGTCGTTATGTGCATAAGCCGTTATCCAGCCGTCAGTATGCTTAATCAAAATCAAATTGCCGAAACCTTTAAGTTCATTGCCGGCATAGGCGACTGTGCCGGAATCCGCAGCTTTAACATTGGTTCCCAGTGCGGCTTTAATATTTATGCCGTCATTTTTGCGGCCGCTGCCTAAATTGCCGTAACCGGAGATAATTGTTCCCTTAACCGGCCAGTCAAATTTTGTTTTGCGGGCTTTCGGTGCCACATAGCTATCGGTTACAGGCGCCGATTTTGCCGGCGTGTAAGCGGTTTTAACCGTTGAAGAGGAGGTGTTTGCCGATGAAGCAGCAGCTGAAGAATATGAAGCAGACGGCGCTGTCCCCACCGAAGCCGGCAGCACTAATCTGTCGCCGACATTCAAAGAATACGGCGTTTGCAGATTATTCACCCTGCTGAGCGAAGTCACATCGACATTATACTGACGGGCAATGCTATAGAGCGTATCGCCGCGCTGCACTGTATGATATTGCTTTGCCGGCAGATTTAAGCTTTGTCCGACTCGCAAAGTATACGGAGCATGCAAATTATTGGCGTTAATCAAATCTTTCAGCGGAACGCCGTAGCGGCGGGAAATGCTATAGAGCGTATCGCCGCGCTGAACCACAACGGAGTTGCCGGAACTCCAGCTGCTCCAGCCCCAATTCCGCCCGACGCATCCGGTCAGGCAAAACAGCATTGCCGCTATGCCTAAAAATTTTCTGATACCGGTTGCTGCGTTTAACATTATTTTTTATCTCTTGTTCCAATTCCATAGCGATGAATCGCCCGGCTGTTGCTCAAATATTTACGAGTGCGCGAAAGCATATTTTCGGCCTCGTCATTGCTTTTGCGGCGAGCATAATAAATGCAGACCATACCGGCATTTACCTTATCCACATTCAGTTTGCGGATATTTCCTATCAATTTTTCCCACAGAGTCTGCGTCAGCTCTTCAATTTTATCATCCGGAAATTTTTCTAGAATAATACCGATTTTAGTATGTTCAAAGCGTCCGATTTTTGCGTCTTTTCCGGTGCTCTCAATACACGCATCCGCTGCCAGGCGCAGCATCTTGTCACCGGTTTCAAAGCTGAATCCCTTATTGATAAAATTATAGATATCTGCCAGCTCCACCACAATCAGCAGCAGCGGCAAATTATAGCGGTTACAGATTTTTACACGCTCGTCCAAATACTTATAAAAACTTTCGGCATTCAAAATATCGCCGATAAGCTGATCTTGCTCCTGCACCTGTTTCAGCTGTTTTTCCAAATTCAGCTGCTGTTTAAGCGGATATCCCCAAAAGCTGATGCCTTTGCAATGCAAAAGTTCGTTCAAAATCGGGCGGGCGCGCAGCAAAACCGGAATTTTTGTTCCGTCTGATTTTTGCAAAATCTGTTCCGAAGAAATAATACGTTTTTTTCTTTTCAGCTGTCTGAAAGTTTCTTCCAGCATTTCTCTGTTTGCCGGAACATCTTTTAATAATGTTCCCAAAACATTCTGCCCCACCAGATTCTCTCGGCCATAGCTTCCGTATTTCAGCGTATCGCCGTTTACCTGAGTTATTTTCAAATCTTTATCTATATTGAACTTTAAATAATATGATTGCTGGCTGCGGGCATTTTCCGAAGCTGTCAAAATATTGCTTTCCTGCACAAGTTCTTTCATTTCATGCAGTTTGAAATGCAGCAAAACCGCATAAACCGCTAAAGTAAAAATCAGCCCAAACAGTACATAAATCATTTTTTATCCTTTTCTACTCTTTGCAAGAGTACCCTGAATAAATAAATATTAAGTAAACAAGTATTGATTTTTTTACTTATTTTACGTATTATGCATCAGTTTTTAAAAACAAAAATATTAAGGATTGGCATAAATTGGCAGAAAAACCGGAAATAGAAGATTTTAGCGGCAGCAAATATAAATACGGCTTTGTGACGGATATTGCGGCAGATACCGCGCCTAAAGGCTTGAATGAGGATATTATCCGCTTTATTTCGGCCAAAAAAGGCGAGCCGGATTGGCTTTTGGAACGCCGTTTGAAAGCCTATCGCCATTGGCTGACCATGAAAGAACCTGACTGGGCTAAGCTGGTGTATGATAAAATAGATTATCAAAACCTGAGCTACTATGCCGCTCCGGTGCAAAAAGCCAAACCCAAGAGTTTAGATGAAGTGGATAAGAATCTGCTGGACACCTATAACCGTCTGGGTATTCCACTTAAAGAACAGGAAGTTTTATCCGGCGTGGCTGTGGATGCCGTGTTTGACAGCGTTTCGGTTGCCACAACCTACCGCGCGCGACTGGCTGATAAAGGGATTATTTTTTGTTCCATTTCCGAAGCTGTCAAAGAACATCCGGATTTAGTGCAAAAATATTTAGGCTCAGTAGTGCCGTACACCGATAACTTTTTTGCCTGCTTGAATTCAGCGGTGTTTACCGATGGTTCATTTGTGTATATTCCTAAAGGCGTAACCTGCCCGATGGAACTTTCCACCTATTTTCGCATAAACGCCAAAAACACCGGTCAGTTTGAACGCACGCTGATAATTGCCGAAGACAACAGCTATGTTTCATATCTGGAGGGCTGCACCGCTCCGCAGCGTGATGAAAATCAGCTGCATGCTGCTATTGTGGAAATTGTGGTTTTGAATGACGCCGAAGTTAAATATTCCACTGTGCAGAACTGGTATCCGGGAGATAAAGACGGCAAAGGCGGCGTTTATAACTTTGTGACAAAACGGGCAGCCTGCCGCGGACGCAATGCTAAAATCTCGTGGACGCAGGTGGAAACCGGCTCGGCCGTGACTTGGAAATATCCGTCATGCGTGCTGGAGGGCGATAATTCTTCCGGCGAGTTTTATTCGGTTGCCATTACCAACAACCGCCAACAGGCTGATACCGGAACTAAAATGATTCATATCGGCAAAAACACCACATCTAAAATTATTTCCAAGGGTATTTCCGCCGGTCATTCCAACCAAACCTACCGCGGTTTGGTATCTGTAAACAAAAACGCCGACAACGCCCGCAACTATTCACAGTGCGACAGCCTGCTGATTGGCTCTACCTGCGGCTCGCATACTGTGCCGTATATTACCAACAAAAATAAATCGGCGGTTTTGGAACATGAGGCCACAACTTCAAAAATCAGCGACGAACAGCTGTTTTATTGCCAGCAGCGCGGAATTAGCGAAGAAGAAGCAATCGGACTTATTGTAAACGGCTTTTGCAAAGAAGTTATGCAGCATTTGCCGATGGAATTTGCCATAGAAGCAGCAAAGTTAATAAATATCAGCCTTGAAGGGGGCGTAGGATAAAGGATTTTACCATGTCAGAAAGTTTGTTAGAAGTTAAAAATTTATGCGCCCGCGTGCCGGAAAAAGAAATTATCAAAGGCTTGAACCTGACTATTAACAAAGGCGAAGTTCACGCGCTGATGGGACCGAACGGCGCCGGTAAATCCACTTTGTCATACGTTTTGGCCGGCAAGCCGGACTATGAAGTAACTGCCGGCAGCGCTGTGTTTAAAGGACAAGATTTACTGGCCTTAAAACCGGAAGAACGCGCTTGGCTCGGTCTGTTTTTAAGCATGCAGGCACCGGTAGCTATCTCCGGCGTCAGCTGCAGCAGCTTTTTGAAACATGCAGTAAACGCCAAACGCAAAGCCCGGAATTTGCCAGAACTGGACGCTGCCGAATTTTTGAAATTATTACGAAGCAAAGCCAAAGAACTAAACATCAGCGGCGAAATGTTAAAACGTGAAATGAATGTCGGTTTTTCCGGCGGCGAGAAAAAGCGCTTGGAAGCTTTGCAGATGAGTTTGCTGGAGCCGGATTTAGCTATTTTGGATGAAACGGATTCCGGACTTGACGTTGACGCCATTAAAATTGTGGCCGAAAGCGTCAATCGCCTGCGTACTAAGGATACTTCCCTTTTGGTCATTACCCACCATGTTAAGCTTTTGACCTATTTGCAGCCGGATTATGTGCATGTTTACGCTGACGGTCACATTATCTGTTCCGGCGATATGTCTTTGGCGCAAGAAATAGAAAACAACGGCTACACTCAATTTATAAAGGCGGCCTAAATGAGTTTGATACAGCAAAATATTGAGCTTTGGGGCGATGATATGCCGTGGCTGGCCGGTCTGCGAGAAAAAGGCTTAGTTGCTTTTGAAAAAAACGGACTGCCTAACGCTAAAACCGAGGCTTGGAAATATTCTTATATAAAAGAAGCTGCTTTTAATGATTTGATTATAGACACCAAGCCGCACCAATGCAGCTGTCACGGCGAGTGTCATTGTCATGATACGGATAATTTGCCTTTTGAAACCATTAAAATTCCGGTGTGCAACGGCAAACCGGACGCCGATCATGCGGAATTGCCGCAAGGGCTCATTATAAAACCGCTGGTTGAAGCTATTTATGATAAAGAAGCGCAAAAATATCTGAACAAATCATTTGATATCGAAAATTTTCCGTTCGCCGCCCTCAATACGGCTTATTTGGAACAAGGCATGATGATTGTGGCAGAGCGCAATACCATAATCGAAAAGCCGGTATTGCTCTCGTATCATTCGCACGGGCAAAATTTGTGGCAAAACGTGCGTAATCTGATTGTTTTGGAAAGCGGCGCGCAGCTGATTTTACTGGAAGACTTTTCCGGCGATGATGAATTTTATTTTAACAATATTGTCAATGAAATATATATCGGCAATGAGGCGATTTTGACGCATTATAAGCGGGTTAAAGAAGCCGCAGCGGCGCTGCATATTGCCTTGAACAGCGTTGTTGTCCGTCAAAACGGCAGATATAATGCTTTTTGCGCGCAGAGCGAATGCCGTTTAGCCCGCAGCGAATCGTATATTCAGCTGCAGCAAGAGGGAGCGGAAGCCAATGTAAACGGCGCCTATCGCTTATACCAAAACGGTCATTCCGACATAACGACAAACATCCGCCATTTAGCGGCGCACACAAACTCTAACCAGTTGGTAAAAGGAGTACTGGACGGCAGCAGCCGCGGAGTTTTTCAAGGGCAAATTCATATAGCGCCAAACGCTCAGCAGACCGAAGGCTATCAGCTGCACCGCGCTTTGCTTTTAAGCGATAACGCCGAAGTTGACTGCAAGCCTGAGCTGGAAATTTTTGCCGATGATGTAAAGTGTTCGCACGGCGCTACCAGCGGCGATTTGGATAAAGAACAGCTGTTTTATATGCAAACCAGAGGAATTGCTCTGGATGACGCTAAGCAGATTTTGATAGAAGCCTACCTGAACGAAGCTTTGCTAAAAATCGAAAACGAGCAGCTCCGCGAATGGCTGAAAGAAGCACTGTAATTTAGAAATATAATATAACTGAGCTGTAAGAAACTCCTTCTTGATAAGAATTACAAATCTTATTTATTTCTGTTACGGTTAAATCACGAATACAAATTTGTCCTTCACTGCAAAAAGCATCACCGTAAATAGGGCTTGGGTAATTAAAGCGATATAATCCTATGCTGTGCATTGCCGAATGAAGCGGCAGCGCGATGTTTTTTATCATAGTTTTACAAAATTCAACAGATGACAACGAAGCTCCATTTGCATAAGGATAACGGTGATAAATTTCCAAGCTTAAATGATTGCTTCTTATAAATATAGCTATCATACCGCCAAACGAATCTGCAAAATCGCCATTACGTTTTTTCCAGGTCGCCGGAACCATATTTGCCGATAGCAAAAAATCCGTAAGCATATATTGAGAATCACTGTAATTCAACTTTTGAAGCTCAGGTAAATGCTCTAGCAAACCTGCAATAACATAATTGTATTCCTCAACTGTTTTATTCATCTTATACATTTCCATGGCTTTGGAGTATCCGGCAATTCCACCGACACTCAGCACCGCGATAATCGCCAGCACGCCGAGCATTTCTATCATTGACCGGCCGGCTTGCAACACACTTTTATAGTCATCCTTGGCTTTGAGCGTCAGCTCATTCGCCGAGGATCCAGGATGGTATATCCGCTTCAAAAACTGGTAACAAACACTAAGCTGTCGTCTTTTACTGTCATTGCCAGACATGACAGAGAACAAACGAGAGATTTTATAATTTTTTAATATCATTACAACTTCCTTTCATATTGAAAACACAACAAAAAAGCCGCCTGAAAAGACGACCGGAAGTTGACAACTGCTGAACATAATGCAGTGTAGCATATTAGCACATAGCATATTTTGCTACCTTCCGATCCACAGACCAGAAGGTATGCTTATTTAGCGTCTTTGCATAAAGACGTATGTTCAAGAGGTTGTCACACCCCAGACAAACTATTGTTTATCCGGTTAAAATATTAAACAAAGACAGAACAAAAGTAAAGGGGAAAACACTTTTTGCTGTTTTTTATTTACATATTAGATTATTTTTTCTATATTTATTTTGTGCCGTGTGGCACGGAGTTGTAGAAAGCTCCTACTATCTTCGGTGTTAGGATATAACATCGTTATAAAGTCTGTTTTCAAACAAAACAGACTGCAAAATATATCCCCGATTCATAGAAATATGGTTGGGGAGCTTTTAGCGTATGTCCAAAGCTTTATGCTTAAAGGCTAAAAGAATCATTTAAGATAGTATGATTTTCTAACTCTCCGACCACCCTAAAAGGTGGTTTTTACATTATCGGAAAGGAAAAAAATCATGTTTAAAAAAAATATTTATACTAACCTTATCAACAGTGACATATACAAAAGAAATACACGAACGCAAAAATTCCCGGCAGATGGCGTGCAAGGCGGAAGAAGTATGATTGAAATGCTCGGCGTTCTGGCCATTATCGCGGTGCTGTCTGTCGGTGGAATTGCCGGATATGGCAAAGCGATGCGAATGTGGAATTCCAATATACAAAAAGAACAAATTACCCAACTTTTGCATTCTTTTATTCGGCTGCGTTATGAACTTAGCAACGAAAAAAATGCTTCTGAAAGCCAATATAATCCCATTGATATTTTAAATGCCTTAGGAGAAGTTCCTGCAGGCTTAACTTATATAAATGGGAGCTTAAAAGATAAAAGCGGAAATTATTATCGAGGATTTTATGGGGTGAATTGTTGGAAAAATGCTCAAAATAGTGATGAGGAAACCTGCGCCTTTCAAATGAATTTTTCTGCAAATTTAATTAAAACCGATTCAGCTTTAGTTCCGGCTTCGGAAGATTTATGCGAGAATATAGTTTACGCGGCTAAGGAAAATGCTCAAGATGTCAATAATATTACAACCTATTGGTACAACACTAAAGATGACAGTGACCCAACGCATTGGCGCGGCTACACTCAAGGAACACCGTTTAATTATAATACCATAAAAACTGCAACACCACTGCAAATCAAAGAAATGTGCAGACAATGCAAAAATCATTCCTCTTGCTCAGTATCCATACACTTAAAGCCAAACTGAAATTTTCATAACCTCTACCACACAAAAATCCCCGTTCGCAAGAACAGGGATTTTTAATGATTTCAGCAAATAACGTTGATTATTTAGCTGCAACAAAACTAACTTTGCCGCCTGCTTTTTCAACAGCTTCAACAGCTGATTTAGAAGCAGAGTCAACAGTAATGTTGATGCTGCTGGTAACCGCACCGCGTGCAAGCAAGCGAATGCCGTCCAACTGCTTAGAAACAACATTAGAGTTCAACAAAGATTCAACGTTGATGTTTTTAGCGTCCAGTTTGCCGGCATCAATAGCTTTTTGAATAGTATCCAAGTTTACAACGGCAAATGTCTTTGCAAACGGATTTTTAAAGCCATGCTTAGGCAACTGACGGTATAAAGGCATTTGACCGCCTTCAAAACCGCATTTAGCACCGCCGGAACGAGCTTTTTGACCTTTGTGGCCTAAACCGCAGGTTTTGCCTTTACCGGAACCGATACCACGACCAACGCGTTTACGATTTTTTGTCGCACCTTCGTTATCTTTTAATTCATTCAGTTTCATTTTTTTTACCTTATAGTTAATACTTAGTATCAGCGAAAAAAACTTTCAGATTTTACCGGGAGAGCATAACGCCCTCCCGGCGAACTGACTATTCTTCTACTTTTACCAAGTGAGCCACTTTTTTGATAAGACCGCGGATAGCCGGAGTATCTTCTACTTCAACTGTGCGGCCGGTTTTGGTCAATCCCAAGCTTTTCAAGTGAGTTTCCTGAATAGCAGGGCGGCCGATTGTGCTACCTGTTCTGGTAACTTTGATAGTTTTTTTAGTAGCCATAGATTATGCCTCCTCTTTAACTTCTTTACCAGCGGTGTTTTCACGGCGGCTAACGATATCGCCAACTTTTTTGCCGCGTTTTGTAGCAACCATTCTCGGAGAGTTGATTGCCTGCAAAGCAGCAAATGTAGCTTTAATCATATTGTAAGGGTTGTTAGAACCCAATGATTTAGCAACAACGTCTTGTACGCCCAAAACTTCAAACACTGCACGCATAGGACCGCCGGCAATCACACCGGTACCGGCAGGAGCTGTTCTCAAAACAACTTTTCCGGCGCCGAAGCGGCCAGACACATCGTGATGCAAAGTTCTGCCTTCACGAAGCGGAATGCGGATCATATTCTTTTTGGCTTCATTAGTTGCTTTAACAATTGCTTCAGGAACCTCAGCAGCCTTACCGGTACCGAAACCGATACGGCCTTTTTGGTCGCCGACAACGACAACTGCAGCAAATGACATGGTGCGGCCGCCTTTAACTGTTTTAGCAACACGGTTTACGTGAACCAGTTTTTCAACCAATTCATCTTTTACTTCTTTTTTAGAATTATGACGATCTGTAGATTGTACCATCTTTCTCTCCTAGAATTTCAGACCAGCTTCGCGAGCAGCATCAGCCAAAGCTTTTACACGGCCGTGATAGATATAACCGCCGCGGTCAAAAACCACTTCAGAAATACCGGACTTTGTTGCTCTTTCAGCAATTAATTTACCAATGAAGCCAGCAGCTTCAACTGTAGAAGATTTTTTGATGTTGGCTCTGACTTCTTTATCCAAAGTAGAGGCAGAAGCAACTGTAGAGCCTTTTACATCGTCAATGATTTGTGCATAGATATGCTTGCCGCTGCGGAAAATAGACAGTCTTAATTTGCCGTTTGCAGCTGCTTTGATAGCAGATCTAACACGAGCCTTTCTTCTCTCAAACAAATTTCTTGGTGTATTCATCGAATTATTCCTTATTTCTTCTTACCTTCTTTACGACGAACAGCTTCGCCGGCATACTTCACGCCTTTGCCTTTATAAGGTTCAGGTTTTCTGTATTTGCGCAATTCGGCGGCAACTTGGCCAACCAGCTGTTTGTCAGCACCAAAGATTTTAATTTGTGTCGGAGACTCGCAAGTGATTTTTACACCTTCTGGTGCAGGGAAAATCACATCATGCGAAAAGCCTAAAGACAAAACTAAGTTTTTGCCTTCAACACGGGCTTTATAACCCACGCCGACTAATTCCATATCTTTGGTAAAACCTTCGCTCACACCTTTCACAATGGATTGGATTTGAGCGCGGGTTGTGCCCCACAATGCTCTGGCGGTTAAGCTCAAAGAATGCGGAGTGACAACAACTTTACCGTCTTCCAGCTTAGCTGAAATATGGCTGTCGTCAAAGGCAAAATGAAGTTCGCCTAATTTACCTTTTGCGGTTACAACGTTGTTATTGATGGTTAATTCTACGCCAGCAGGAACAACAACAGGATATTTACCAACTCTTGACATTCCATTTTCTCCTTAGAATACTTGGCACAAAACTTCACCGCCAACGTTTGCCTTGCGGGCTTCGTTATCACTCATAACACCCATTGGTGTAGAGATGATGGAAATACCAAGGCCGTTGTAAACTCTAGGCAGGTCTTTAACGCTTGAATAAACGCGACGACCCGGTGTAGATACACGGTAAATTTCAGTAATAACTGCACTACCTTCGTAGTACTTTAATTGAATACGAAGTTCATCAATACCCGGGCGTACATTGGTCTTTTCATAACCGGCAATGTAGCCTTCTCTTTTCAAAACTTCTAACACATTTTCACGCAAGCGAGAAGCAGGTGATACAACATCACTCTTCTTAGCTCTTTGTGCGTTTTTAATGCGTGCGAGCATATCGCCCAAAGGATCACTCATAGACATGATATCATTCTCCCTTCTTACCAGCTTGATTTTACTAAACCAGGAATTTTACCAAAGCTTGCCAAATCTCTCAATTCAACACGGCTCAGGCCAAATTTTCTGTAATAACTACGTGAACGTCCTGTAATTTTGCAACGATTTCTAATACGGCATCTTGCAGAATTCTTAGGAAACTTTTGCAATGCAAATTGAGCTTGCATTCTCTCTTCCGGAGAAGCGTTTTTATCCATTGCGATTGCTTTTTGTTTTTGACGGCGATTAGCATACTTCTCTGCCATCTTTACTCTTTTCAAGTTTCTATAAACTGAACTTGTTTTTGACATAGTAAAATCTCCGCTTATTTCTTGTAAGGCAGGTTGAATGAAGTCAGCAAGAATTTAGCTTCTTCATCTGTCTTAGCTGTTGTACAAATAACAACATCCAATCCTCTAACTTCGTCAACTTTTTCATAGTTGATTTCAGGGAAGATTATCTGTTCTTTAATACCGAAAGCGAAGTTTCCTCTGCCGTCAAAGTTCTTGCCGGTGATTCCGTGGAAGTCTCTGATTCGCGGCAAAGCCATGTTAATCAATCTTTCCAAGAATTCGTACATTCTGTCAGAACGCAAAGTTACTTTGCAGCCAATCGGCATACCTTCACGCAATTTGAAGGTAGCGATTGATTTGCGGGCTTTAGTCATAACCGGCTGTTGACCAGCGATTAAAGCCAATTCTTCCATAGCGGTTGTTACTTTTTTCTTATCGGTAACAGCATCGCCGATACCCATATTCAAAACGATTTTTGTCAGCTTAGGAATCTCGTGTGGGTTCTTGTAACCGAATTTTTCCACAAGAGATTTCTTTATGACGTCGTTATATAATGTTTCAAAATTTGTCATAAAATTTTCCCCTATTAATCGATTACGTCACCGGATTTACGTGCAAAACGTACTTTTTTGCCATCAACTACTTTGTATCCGACTTTTGTTGCTTTGCCGTCTTTGGCAATGGCAACGTTAGATACGTTAATGGCAGCCTCTTTTGTCACAATTCCGCCAGGATTGGTCTGAGAAGGTTTAGTGTGGCGTTTTACCAAATTTACGCCTTCTACAATTACCTTGTTTTCCTTAGGCATTGCTTGTTTTACGACGCCGATTTTGCCTTTATCGTCACCCGACAAAACAATTACAGTATCGTTTTTCTTAATTTTCATTTTAGGCATACTACAATACCTCCGGTGCTAATGAAATGATTTTCATAAATTTTTTAGCGCGCAGCTCTCTGGTTACAGGGCCAAAGATACGGGTACCGATTGGCTCGCCGTCTTTGTTAATCAAAACAGCTGCATTGCTGTCAAAGCGGATAACACTACCGTCTTTGCGTCTGATGTCGCTGGCAGTTCTTACGATAACAGCCTTATGAACATCACCTTTTTTAACGTGCCCTTTCGGTAAAGCATCTTGTACAGCTACAACGATAACATCACCGACAGAAGCAGTCATTCTCTTGGAACCACCAAGAACCTTTATGCACTGCACCTGGCGTGCTCCAGAATTATCAGCAACATCTAGGTTGGTTTGCATTTGTATCATTTTTTTATTCCTTCATTTACTAGGCGTTATCAGAAATGACAGTCCAAGATTTGTTTTTAGAGATAGGGCGGCATTCTTGAATAGACACTCTATCGCCAACCTTGCACTGATTGTTTTCATCGTGAGCAGCAAATTTTTTACTTTTTTTCACGATTTTCTTGTAAACAGGGTGCATAACTTGACGTTCTACACTAACAACAACTGTTTTATCCTGTTTATCACTTACAACAACACCTTGAAGAATTCTCTTAGGCATATTCTTTCTCCTAACTATTCTTCTTGCGCTCAGCAAGGAGCGTGTTGATTTTTGCTACTTCGCGGCGAACTTTCTTCATATTAGAAGTGTTTTGCAGCTGGCCGGTTGACTGTTGAATTCTCAAATTGAATTGCTCTTTTTTGTCAGCAACCAATTTTTCTTCCAACTGGTCATTAGTCATAGCGCGTAAATCTTTAGTTTTAACCATTATGCTTCTCCTTCAATGGCATCAGAGTTCAAACGTTTTACGAATTTGCTCTTTACCGGCAATTTTGCAGCACCCAATTCAAATGCTTTGCGAGCAACTTCTTCAGGTACGCCGCCGATTTCAAACATAATACGGCCTGGTTTAACTCTTGCTACCCAAAATTCGATAGCACCTTTACCTTTACCCATACGAACTTCAGCAGGTTTATCAGATACTGGAACGTCTGGGAAAATTCTAATCCATACTCTTCCGGCTCTTTTCATTTCACGAGTAATAGCGCGACGTGCAGCTTCAATCTGACGGGCGGTTACACGTTCAGGAGTAAGAGCTTTCAATCCATATGAACCGAAACTTAATTCTGATCCACCTTTAGCCAAGCCGTGAATACGACCTTTATGCTGTTTGTGGAACTTTAAACGTTTTGGACTTAACATTTTATTCTAACCTCTTGTTATTATTTTTGTTCAGCCAACTTTTTATCTTGCGCCATTGGATCGTGGCTCATGATTTCGCCTTTATAAATCCAAACTTTTACGCCGCAAGCGCCATAAGTGGTATGAGCCGTAGAGGTTGCATAATCAATGTCCGCACGAAGTGTGTGCAAAGGCACGCGACCTTCACGATAGTGTTCGGTTCTGGCGATTTCAGCACCGCCCAAACGACCACTACAAGAAACTTTGATACCTTCTGCACCCAAACGAAGAGCAGACTGCATAACTCTTTTCATAGCTCTGCGGAAAGAAACACGACGTTCCAACTGTTGAGCCACAGAGTCAGCAACCAACTTCGCATCAAGCTCAGGTTTTCTAACTTCAACGATGTTTAATTGAACTTCTGAATCAGTCAATTTTTGAATATCTTTTCTTAAATTCTCGATATCCTGACCCTTTTTGCCAATAACAACACCTGGTCTGGCTGAGTGAATAGTAACTCTAGCTTTTTTGGCCGGACGTTCAATAACAATACGGCTAACACCGGCTTGAGCCAATTTTTCACCCAAGAATTTTTGAATTTTCAGATCTTCGTGGAGATAGTCAGTAAACTTGTCATCAGCATACCAACGAGAGTCCCAAGTGCGGTTTACACCCAAACGAAGACTTGTAGGATTTACTTTCTGTCCCATCTGCTTACTCCCCACGCTCTGCTACAACAACGGTCATGCTTGAGAAAGGCTTCAAGATTCTTGCGCCTCTGCCGCGACCGCGTGCACTCATACGTTTCATTACAATACCTTTACCGACATAAGCTTCGCTAACTACGAGCTTGTCGATATTCAAATTATGATTATTTTCAGCATTGGAAATTGCAGATTGCAACAAACCCAATGCAACTTTTGCGATTCTCTTCTTAGAAAAGCTCAGTTCTGCAACTGCTTTTTCTACGCCCAAACCACGGATAGACTGAGCAACAAGGTTCAATTTACGCGGACTTGTGCGAATAGAGCGGCAAACAGCCATAGCTTGTTTTTCATTCAATTTAGCCATAATTAACCTCTCTTTGCAGTTGTATCAGCTTTGGTGTGGCCAAAGAATGTACGAGTTGGAGCAAATTCACCGAATTTGTGGCCAACCATATCTTCAGTAACCAAAACCGGAATAAATTTGTGACCATTGTGTACGCCGAATGTCAAACCAACAAATTGCGGCAGCATAGTAGAACGGCGAGACCAAATTTTAATCACTTCATTACGGCTAGAAGCTCTGGCAGCATCAGCTTTCTTCAGAAGATAGCCATCAACAAAAGGTCCTTTCCATACGGAACGTGTCATTAGCTTTTCTCCTTATTAGTTTTTGTTATCATGACGAGATCTCATAATAAAGCGATCTGTCTTTTTGTTAGAACGAGTTTTAGCGCCCTTAGTAGGTTTACCCCAAGGTGTAACCGGATGACGGCCACCGGAAGTTCTACCTTCACCACCACCAAGCGGGTGGTCAACCGGGTTCATAGCAACACCGCGGGAAACAGGTCTCATACCCATCCAGCGTGCGCGGCCGGCTTTACTAAGTGAAACGTTCTGATTATCTGGATTGGAAACCGCACCAACGGTAGCCAAGCATTCTTCACGAACGATTCTTAATTCGCCAGAGTTTAATTTCAGCTGAACATAACCGGCGTCTTTACCAACAACCTGAGCATAGCAGCCGGCAGAACGAACTAATTGTCCGCCTTTGCCTGAGCGCAGTTCAACGTTGTGTACAATAGTACCAACCGGCATATTCTTCAGAGGCATAGCGTTACCCGGTTTAATATCTGCTTTTTCGGCAGAAATGATTTTATCACCGGCTTTCAAGCGTTGCGGAGCCAAAATATAAGCCTTTTCGCCGTCGCTGTAATTTACCAAAGCGATAAATGCAGTACGGTTAGGATCATATTCGATTCTCTCAACAGTAGCCTCACAATCAAATTTATTACGTTTGAAGTCAATCACACGGTAGCTGCGTTTATGACCACCACCAATGCGGCGACTTGTAACGTGACCAAAGTTATCACGCCCACCGGTCTTGTTCAGACCTTTTGTTAAACTCTTCTCAGGCTTGCCTTTGTACAATTCGCTTTTATCAACGAGTACAAGTTGGCGGCGGCCTGCAGAAGTGGGCTTAAATGTATTCAAAGCCATAACTAAATTCCTGTAGTAACATCAATGTTTTGACCGTCGGCAAGAGTAATGATGGCTTTTTTGTAATCAGAACGAACGCCCTGATGACCTCTAAAGCTTTTTACTTTACCGAATTGTTTAATTGTATTTACCTTATTAACTTTAACGTTAAAGATGGCTTCTACAGCAGCTTTAACATCGTCTTTCGTAGCTGATAAAGGTACCATGAATACCACTTTTCCAGCTTCCGAAGAAACCATAGATTTTTCGGTAATTACCGGACGAACCAATGTATCATACATTGCTGCAGTTACATTGTTTGATTTGCTCTTAACCATTTAATCTCTCCTCTAAGCAACTTACTGCATCTTTTGTCAATACCAATTTGTCCTTTTTCAAGATGTCATATACGTTGGCGCCGATTGTTGGCAGAATATCGATTCCGGCAATATTGCGGCTTGCCAAAGCAAAATTAACATCTACTTCCTTACCGTCAATGAAGAGGCAGTTTGTCAGACCACAAGCATTCAATTTAGCTTGTAAATCTTTTGTCTTAGGAGCTGACAGCTTTGCTTCGTCAATAACAACAAGGTTGCCTGCTTTTGCTTTTGCAGACAAAGCAGTTTTCAGACCAAGTTTTCTGAATTTTTTAGTCAAGTCGAAAGAATGATCTCTAACAACCGGACCAAATACAACGCCACCTTTTCTGAATTGAGCGCCCTTACGAGAACCTTGACGAGCATTACCCGAACCTTTTTGTTTGAAAGGTTTAGCAGCTGTCAAAGCCACATCAGAACGGCCTTTGGTAGCGTGGTTGCCGCTTTGTAATCTAGCCAGCTGCCAGTTTACAACGCGTTGTAAAATATCAGCGCGAACTTCCAAGCCATAAATGGAGTCGTTAAGTTCAATAGAGCCGACATTTTTATTTTCTAAATTTAAGATGTCCTGTTTCATTTTTATTATTCCTTACACTTCATTATGCATTTTCAGCCGGAGTTTCAGCCGCTGCAACAGGTTCATCAACTTTTTTCAATCCTGCAGGCATTGGAACAGAGGCGTTAGCCGGTTTTTTAACGGCATCGGTAACTCTTACCCAAGTGTTTTCAGAACCAGGAACGCCGCCTTTAACCATAATCAAGCCTCTGGCAGCATCAATAGCTACAACCTTCAAGTTTTGAACGGTAACGCGTTCAGCACCCAAGTGACCAGCCATTTTTTTGCCTTTGAAAACCTTACCCGGATCTTGTCTTTGACCGGTAGAACCATGAGAACGGTGAGAAATTGACACACCGTGAGATGCTTCCAAACCGGCAAAGTTATGACGCTTCATAACACCGGCAAAACCTTTACCGATAGAAGTAGCGCAAACATCAACATATTGACCGGCAACAAAATGTTCTACCGACAATTCATCACCAACAGAAAGCAAGCAATCTTCAGAAACTCTGAATTCGCTCAATTTTTTCTTTGGTTCAACTTTAGCCTTTGCAAAATATCCTTTCATAGGCTTGGTAACGTTTTTAGCTTTAATAGCTCCGGTACCAAGCTGAACTGCATTGTAGCCGTCTTTTTCAGCTGTTTTTACATTAACAACCTGCAAGCCGTCTACGCTCAAAACAGTTACAGGAACATGTGTTCCGTCTGCTTCAAAAATGCGGGACATTCCTAATTTTTTTGCGATTAGACCCGTACGCATTATTATTTTTTCCTTTTCTTAATAGGTTGACAACTTTTTTAATAAAAGCGCCAACATTAAATTACAATTTAATTTCAACATTAACACCGGCAGCCAAATCAAGCTTCATCAAAGCATCAACTGTTTGCGGTGTAGGATCTACGATATCCAGAAGTCTTTTATGAGTACGGATTTCGAACTGTTCACGAGATTTTTTATCTACGTGCGGAGAACGGTTTACCGTAAACTTTTCGATTCTGTTAGGCAGAGGAATCGGACCTCTGACATTAGCGCCTGTTCTTTTGGCTGTATGCACGATTTCTGCTGTAGAGAGATCAAGCAATCTATGGTCAAAAGCTTTCAAGCGGATTCTAATATTTTGTGTATCCATTTTCTATACTTTTCCTATAGCTAAACGGCAAAAATCACCATAATGGTTATCTGCCATCTAAATTTGTTACATTTCGCAAACTCTTTCGCAACAAAGGTTTGCACTATATTTTATATTTGCTTCGCTGCGGGGCAACCCCCTCAAAACAATTGTTGTAGCGTCTATATACCATAACCGCCTGCCCTTTGCAAGCAAAAAATGCACATTTTATAAAAAAAATGACAGAAATTTTCATTGAGTCTATTCCGAGTCTAAAAACATCCGAATATTTTGAATTTTCTTGATAGTATACAATGCTTTTATTCTGTTTTATATAAAAAATTCAGATGAAATGCCGTAAATAAAAACTTTTCGGTTGCAATCGTCATTTAATTGTTTTATATTACACCAAATACAACTTCATTGGAGCTTTCGATGACGACTTTATTGAACCGAATTATTTTAGTCAATGCTCATAAAACCAGCATGCGGCTTACCACATCTGAATGGTATATTTTAGATAGAATATGTATAAGAGAAAACCTGAAGCGCGGACAGCTGCTTGAGCTGATTGATACAAAACGCTCTAGTAATTGCGGTCTGACACAGGCCGTCCGTTTGTTCTCGCTTTTATATTTGCATAATCTAGCACGCCGCGACCAGAATTATTCTTATGCTCCGGACGACACTACTCTCAATGAGACTCTGGAAGAAATGTCAATTTAATCAAATGCGCTTATATTCAAAAAACACCGGTTTACGGCCTTCGCGCACGGCTTTGCGCTGATATTTTGTTTCAAACCAATCAGTAGGAGGATTCCGCCAATCATCCGAACTCTTTGCCGTCCAGACAAAGTTTTTATCTTTCGCCATAGTATGCAGCACCCAGCCTTTGTACACAGCATGATCCGTCGCAACTTGCAAAATACCGCCTTTTTTCAATAAGCGAGCAAGCTCTTTCAAATTATCCGGATTTATAAAACGCCGGCCGGCATGTTTCTTTTTCGGCCACGGATCCGGAAATAACAAATAAATTTTATCCAAGCAGGCATCCGGCAAAACACTGAAAAGCAGCCGGACATCATCATCATAAATCCGGATGTTGTCAGTCCGTCCCTCTTCCAGGCAAACTTCACGCGCCAAATCTTCTTCATTGCCTTCTTTTACACCGGTAATCAAAGAGAGTAAATTCGCTACGCCGTTTTTATATACCTCAACGCCCACAAAACCTGTTTCGGGCTGACTTTTAGCAATAGCCGCCAAATGGCTGCCGTCGCCGAAGCCGATTTCCAAAGCATATTTTTGCTTAGCCGCTGGAAAGCATTTTTGCAAATCAATCGGCTTAGCAGAATCCAATAAAATCCGCGGCAAAAAGTCTTCCAATAAAAAACTTTTTGCCTTACGGATTGTACGACCTTTACGCCGGCCAAAAAATTTTGGCTTTTCGTTAAAACTATTTTGCTGATTAAAATTTGTTGTCATCAGCAGCGTCTTTTTCTGCCATAGCCAGGTTGCTGTTAGATTTTGACAGAGCAACCATCAAATTGAACAAATTTCTGGCAATAGAACGGTTAGGAATTTTATAGTACGCTCTGACTAATTCCAAAGTTTCTTTTCTTTTCATCGGATCATCGTCAAAAGAACGGCGGTCTTCTTCAAAGAAATAGTTTTTTTCACTTTGATTTTTATTCAGCATACGAGGGCTGTTTTTAACAACTTCTTCATCCATATCTTCAAAGAAAAAGCCCATTGGAACTTCCAAAACGCGGCTGATATCCCACAATCTGCTTGCTCCAACTCGGTTCATGCCTTTTTCATATTTTTGTATTTGTTGAAAAGTCAATCCGAGCATTTCAGCCATTTGCTGCTGAGTGATGTGCAAAATAGTGCGGCGCAGACGAATTCTGTTGCCAACATGAACATCTACCGGATTTGGTTCATTGTCATTAACTCTTCCTCTAAGAGATTTAGTTTCTTTCATTTTATTTCACCTCAACAAATTAAATACTCATCTAAATATATAAAATCAACAAAGGCATTTGTCAAATATTAAATCGTATAAATATACTGAAAGCACAATAATTTATTATATATCGGCAAACAGCAATATATAATATAGTATGTTCAAGACATTTATATTACGCTAAATTTCACAACTTTTAATAATGATTTAAATATAAAAAAGGCCTCTTTTCCAAATCAGAAAAAAGGCTTTTTTCATTTTTATTCTTTATCGTCTTTGGGCTGAAATACATCGTTTTCCGATTGATAATGAGCACAAAGAACAGCTAAACCCAGCACG
>CAVGVF010000017.1:0-23049 GCA_963632615.1 uncultured Eubacteriales bacterium | reverse complement strand
GATGCGCGATAGTCTGTCTAGGGCGTCAGAAACCCTTTTGCATGTAGTCGTTAACGCATAAACGACTTAAATTTTGTTATGCCGATTTCCGTTGGACGGATGTCGGCTAAATAAGGCTATGAGCTGAATAGGCCGAGCCGTTTTACATGCATACGGTTTCTGAACATCCGCCCGCTTTTACGGCGGGTTTTGTTTTATGTGTAACAAAATTAAACGGAGTTAGAAATATGTATAAGAATTTTGAAAAAGGCCGGTCAATGATAGAAATGCTCGGAGTTTTGGCTATCATCGCCGTATTGTCAGTCGGAGGGATTGCCGGATATGAAAAAGCTATGCGGATGTGGCGCGCCAACGTGCAAAAGCAAATGATTGAAAGTTTACTGCACAGCATGATTGAGATACGGGATAAATTTCATGAAAAAAATAATGAGATTAATGTTACGCCTATATTAGCAGCAATGGGCTATACTCCGGAGGGTGCAACTTTTGACGGAAGATACTTTGTTGATAAAAACGGTAACAAAATGCATGTACTTTACGGATTAGCTAAATATTATAATGCTGACGGCTCGCTAAAGAATACTGACTTTTTATACGCTCTTCATTTTTATGCTTACTCAGACTCATCAACGATTTTAGATCCGTCATTGCAGGATTATTGCATAAGTCTGGTAGAAGCAGCTAAGTCTTTGGGCGATGAATACATCTATACAGAATATGGTCTTAAAGGTCAAAACGGGAAAATGTATTTATTATTTAACTATACAACATTACAAAAAGCAACTCTTAGCGATGTCTATAAAAAGTGCAAAATAGCGTTTGAAGATAAGCAAACCGGTTTTTCACATTTTACCACACACATAAAACCCTATTAAATAAAGTGCAGATAAAATATTTTTATCTTGTTACTAAAAATATATTTGTTACAATAATAAATAATTAAGTAAGGCTGATAACATGAAACTATACCACTATATTCCTAAAGATAATACAGTTATGACAGACGGATTACAATCATTTGCCAAAAGCAAAACGGTTAATCTCAAAAGTTATTTGTGGAGGGATAAAAACCTGAAAACGCAAGAAGATGTTGTGGATTGGCTGGAAAAATGTTTTGTCGGACGCAGCCGCGGCATCAGATTTTTTACTGAACCTATTAAATGGACTGAACAATCTGTTGATTTATTAAAAAACTTTGCTGAAAACAATGTACTGACATCTGTGGATGTTGATAGATTGAATACCGATGGTTTAATTGAAAGCGTTTATGTTTCTCCGCCGCTCGGCGATAAATATCCGAAAAGCCTTGAACATCCTGAACTTATGTACAAATGCGATGAGTTTTATGAAAAGCTGAATTCTGTAAAAGATATTGATTTTTCGCCTGTTGATTGGGGCATTTGCAATGACAAAGCAGAACGAAGATTTGCATACGTGCGCTATTATCTTCTTGTTATCAAAGACGGTCTAATTCCGCCTGAATATATCACAATAGAAAAGCAAGATATGCTCTAGCCCCTATCAGCTGTTTTCCGCAGTTTTATTTTCGACAGAGCTGATAACACTGCCTATTTCTATATCCAGATATTTAGAAATTAAGATTATAGTATAAAGAGTGGGATGCT
The DNA here is from genome assembly GCA_963632615.1 of uncultured Eubacteriales bacterium. Classification (GTDB taxonomy): domain Bacteria; phylum Pseudomonadota; class Alphaproteobacteria; order RF32; family CAG-239; genus RUG410. Next base: position 21,424 of record CAVGVF010000017.1, on the reverse strand, counting down.
GTTTACCATTTTCTATATAAAGTATAGAGCTTTTACTCATACCGGTATCTTTAGCCAACTTATATTGGCTAATGCCTTTTTTGATGCGTTCTTCTTTTAAAACCGCAACAATTTTATCACTTATATTTTGGGCATCTCTTTTGTTCATACTTTTAATATAAAACACTTGACTTTTTATGAGTAGTTCTGTTTAATGAACTATATTCTGAAAACAGAAAAGGAGAGATACATGCCAAAATCCGTTTATCAACTAGGCCGCAGCATGATTGAAATGCTCGGCGTATTGGCGATTATCGGCGTGCTATCTGTCGGAGGGATTGCCGGCTATTCCAAGGCTATGGAAAAATTTAAGGTTAATAAATTGATGGCGGAGTATAATGATTTAATTTTCGGCTTGCTGGAACACCGTCAGAGTTTTCAAGAAAATATCAAAGGCGAAACTTGTATTGTTGATGTTGTTCAAGCGTTAAATCTTGTGCCAGAAACATGGACGGCATTAAGCCGTGAATACATTCAGGACAGTTTAGGTAATTGGATCAATCCAAGATTCAGGCCAACCAGCAAGACGCAAAACGGAGTTTGGAAAGAAGGAATAATTATAGATTTTAATTTAGGCGGCCTGAATATTGATGAAAATGGTAACAAAACATATGATAATTTCAACGAAAAAATATGTTTTGAAATGTTTAATAATATTATTCAGCCATTGCACAATACCCTTAAAGCGGCATCGATGACCGGAGGGCAAGGAATGTATGTTGGAGATACATTTTGCCAAGATGACGTTTTATGCTTAAATAATATGACATTATCACAAATGAAAAATATTTGCTCATCGTGTAACCGTAAAACGCGCTGTAATGTGACAATTATTTTTTGATACAAATTTTTGCTGGTCGCCCCCTCTTGTCGGGTTCAAATCCCTTATTCGCCGAAATAACAAAAAAAGCCCGCCTAAAGGCGAGCTTGAGAGGGATTGGCTGCGCTATCGCTTCGCCGCTGCGTCCTCGTTCGTCTTCGCTTCACCGGCGTACTTCCGTCCGCCTCTCGTCCTGGTCGAACCCTCTTTCCGGGTTCAAATTCCTTATTCGCCGAAATAACAAAAAAAGCCCGCCAAAGGCGAGCTTGAGAGGGATTGGCTGCGCTGACGCTTCGCCGCTGCGTCCTCGTTCGGCTTCGCCTCACCGGCGTACTTCCGTCCGCCTCTCGTCCTGGTCGAACCCTCTTTTCGGGTTCAAATCCCTTACCCGCCGAAATAACAAAAAAGCCCGCCTAAAGGCGAGCTTGAGAGGGATTGGCTGCGCTACCGCTTCGCCGCTGCGTTCTCGTTCGGCTTCGCCTCACCGGCGTACTTCCGTCCGCCTCTCGTCCTAGTCGAACCCTCTTTTCGGGTTCAAATCCCTTACCCGCCGAAATAACAAAAAAGCCCGCCTAAAGGCGAGCTTTTTTTGTTATTGGCGGATAGAGAGGGATTCGAACCCTCGATACCCTTTAGAGGTATACACGATTTCCAATCGTGCGCCTTAGGCCACTCGGCCATCTATCCAAAACAATCGGTATATTAACCGATTATTTTTGTTTCGCAACACTTTTTTGCAAAAATTATCAGTAATATGGGATAATTCTTGACGGGTTGCCGTTAATCAGCATACATCTTTGACCGGCGGCAATCAAATTATCCGTACCTTGTGTTACGCTGTAAGTCTGACCGTTATCTGTTCTAACCACATATTCATAACCGCCTTGCGACATAATGCCTTTTTCAGCCACATTGCCGACTAAAGCACCGGCTGCCGCACCGCCGATAGCGCCCAAAATAAAAGCGCTTTTGCCGTGACCGATTGTAGAACCGGCCACACCGCCGGCAACGCCGCCCAAAACGGTTCCGGTTCCGCCGCTGCTGTTTACATTAACCGAGCGAACGGATAAAACCGTGCAGGGAAAAGTGCTGCTGGCTTGTCCGACAGACGAATAGCTGTAGTCGTTGCTGCCGATGCTTGGCGCGCAAGCAGCCATAGCTAATAAAGCTGGCAATAAAATTGATAATTTGTTTGTCATCTTGATTCTCCTAAATTAAACTTCTTACATAATTATCTATATGAAAACATTTGTCAAGACTGGACAATTAAAGATGAATGTTATATAGTGCAAAAGATTTTGTAAATTTATTTAATTAGAGGGTAAAATGTTAAAAAGGACTAAAATCAAACAACTGCTTGCCTCTGAGACAACTCTGGATGAAGTTCTGCTCAAAGGCTGGGTTAAAACAAAACGCGATTCTAAAGATTTTTCTTTTGTAGAAGTTAATGACGGCTCTTGCCTGAAAAATATTCAGGTTATCGCTAATAATACCCTTTCTAATTATAATGACGTTAAAAAACTGACAACCGGTTCATCGGTGGCAATTAAAGGCGCTTTGGTAGAATCTGCCGGCGGCAAACAAAAATATGAAGTTGCAGCGCAAGAAATCACTATTTACAGCGTTGCTCCGGACGATTATCCGCTGCAGAAAAAAGGCATGAGCGATGAATTTTTGCGCACTATCGCCCACTTGCGTCCGCGTACCAACAAATACGGCGCCGCTTTCCGCGTGCGCTCTCGCTTGTCATACGCCATTCATAACTTTTTCCAAAGCCGCGGTTTTGACTATGTGCATACTCCGCTGATTACGGCTTCAGACTGTGAAGGCGCCGGCGAAATGTTCCAAGTAACCACTTTAGACTTGAAAAATCCGCCGAAATTGCCGAACGGAGAAATTGACTACAGCAAAGATTTCTTTGGCAAAGAGGCTCGTTTGACGGTTTCCGGTCAATTAAACGGAGAAATGTTTGCCTGCGCTTTGGGTGATATTTATACTTTCGGTCCGACTTTCCGCGCCGAAAACTCCAACACGCAGCGCCACGCCGCCGAATTTTGGATGATTGAGCCGGAAATGGCCTTTGCCGATTTAGCCGATGATATGGATTTGGCTGAAGATATGGTGCGCTATTGCGTTAAAGACATTATGGAAAACTGCGCCGATGACTTGGATTTGTTTGAAAAATTTGTTGACCCTACTTTGAAATCTACGCTTTCAAACATTGTTGAAAACGGTTTTGCGCGCATTACATACTCGGAAGCTATAGAAATTATGAAAAAGTCCGGCCGCAAGTTTGAATATGAACCGGAATACGGTATTGATTTGCAGACCGAGCATGAAAGATTCTTGGCGGAAGAACACTTTAAGCGTCCGGTGATTGTGCGCGACTACCCGAAAGAAATCAAAGCCTTTTACATGCGCTTGAACGATGACGGCAAAACCGTTGCCGCCATGGATGTTTTGGTTCCGAGAATCGGCGAGCTTATCGGCGGTTCGCAGCGTGAAGACCGCTATGATGTTTTGGTTTCACGTATCAAAGAGCTGGGCATGGATATTGAAAATTATTCGTGGTACTTGGATTCCCGCAAATACGGCAGCGTGCCGCACGCCGGCTTCGGCTTAGGCTTTGAACGTATGATGATGCTGGTAACCGGTATTGCCAACATCCGCGATACAATTCCGTTCCCGCGCACTCCGAAATCAATTAGTTTCTAAGGAGCTGATATGAAAAAAAGTCTGTTCATTTTTCTGGCGTTTGCCTTGCCTTTGGCGGCTATGCCGGTTTTTGCCCAAAACGAAGATTTGCATTTTGTAGAAAAAAACGGTTTGCTGATACCGCAAGGTTCTATAAATCCCCAAGATGATGTTTTGGACGCCGGCACAGACATAAAACCGCTGAAAAAACAAATGTCAGAAAGTGAACAGCAGCAGGAAGACAGTTCGGATTTTGATTATATTGATGAAAAGCAAGAGCTTCCGGATGTTTCTTGTGATTCGGAAGACCTGAAAAAGCAAGTAAAAGCTTTTGTTTTGAATAATTTAAATCAGCGGAGCACTCATTCCGTCCGCGAAAAAAGACGCCGAATTCTGCTGGTTAGGAATCTGGCCGATTTTGAGGATGTTACGGATGAAAAGCTGGAAGGCAGAGGCTCTTTTGACGCCGCTTCAGTCAGCGCCTATCTGCGTATCAACCAAAAACGCACCATCAAGCATATATGCAAAAGCCAAAATGATGACAGCGATGAGCGCCTGAAATCTTTATACATTGTAATTTATCCGTATTTGAACTACTATAAGGTCGTGGTAACAAATTTGGTTCCTTCGGCCAAGGAAATTGATAAAGCTACATTTATTTATAACTGGTGATAGAATTGAGTACTGCAGAGCACAAAGATTTAGTTGTTTACGAACCTAAAAGCAATCTTCCTGTTCTTTCAGAAGAAAACGGACTGCATGCGTACTTGGAAGCAATCCGCAAATTTCCGGTATTGAGTGAAGAAGAGGAAAACCGGCTGCTGCATGAATTTAAAGAAAACGGCGATTTGGCAGCCGCGCAGAAACTGATAACCTCGCACCTGCGTTTAGCCGTAAAAATTGCCCTGACCTACCGCCGCTACGGTTTGCCGACATCCGATTTGATTTCCGAAGCCAACATCGGACTTATGCAGGCAGTCAAAAAATTTGATATAAACAAAAACGTACGGCTTTCGACATACGCTATTTTATGGATAAAAGCAGCGCTGAATGATTTTGTTTTGCGTTCATGGTCATTGGTAAAAATCGGCACGGTAGCCGCGCAGAAAAAGCTGTTTTATAACTTGGGGCGGATTAAGTCGCGCTTGGGTATTTATGAAAATAAAGAGCTGGAACCGTCGGTGGTGAAACAAATTGCGCAAGAACTGGTTGTTGATGAAAAAGATGTTATCGAGATGAATCAGCGTATCGGTGGCGATACTTCATTAAACACCGCAGCGCATAATAACGATGACGAAACGGTTGAAAAAATCGACTTGCTGGCCGATAAGACGCAAAATATTGAAGGCCGGCTGGAGCAAAAACAAGAAGCGGAAGTCCGCCGCAAAATTTTACAGTCCTGCCTGTCTAAATTGAACGAGCGCGAACAATATATTGTAAAAAACCGGATGCTGACAGACACTCCGCAAACGCTGGAAGATATCGGCGAAAAGTTTAATATCAGCCGCGAGCGGGTACGGCAAATAGAGAAAAAAGCCTTTGAAAAACTTTCGGAAGAAGTAAAGGCGGCAATGTCCAAGGCTGCTTAAAATGGCGGATTTTTTCAGTGAAATTGTGGTAAAGCTGGCGCAGGCTCAAATTCCCTGCCCGCGTATGGAAGCCCGTGAGCTGTTTGCCTTTGTGCAGCATAAAGACGCCTCGGAAATTTATGCCGGATGTCCGGTCTCTCCGGTTGAAAAAGAGCAAATTTCAGCTTTAGTGCAAAAAAGGCTGGCTCATTTTCCGCTGGATAAAATCATCGGTCGGAAAGGCTTTTATAAAAATGAGTTTATTTGCAACGAAGATGTTTTATCGCCGCGCCCCGAAACCGAAATTATTGTTGAGCAGGCACTGAGTTTGCTGCCGCCACAAGCCCTAGCAAATGTCTTAGACTTGGGAACCGGCAGCGGTTGTATCATCGAATCGATCTTGGCCGAAAATCCGCAATGGCGCGGCACGGCAGTAGACGCCTCGGAAAAAGCGCTGCAAACCGCCCGCCGAAACGCCGCAAGACTGCAACTGGAAAACCGTCTGCAATTTATAAAAGCAAGTTGGTTTGACACGGATTTTTTAGCGCATTTTCCGCAGAAATTTGAAATTATCGCCACGAATCCGCCGTATATTCCGCTGGCAGATATTGAACAGCTGGAGCCGGAAGTAAAAGACCATGACCCGATGCTGGCTCTAAGCGGCGGCGAAAGCGGATTTGACAGTTACAAACGCATTGCCGAGCTGACTCCGCAGCTTTTGCAAAACAACGGCTGGATTTTGATTGAAGCCGGTGCCGGACAAGCGCGGGAAATTGCCGATATCTTTGCCGGACACGGCCTGTCGCTGCACAAAATTGTTACGGATTTAGCCGGCATAGAACGCTGTGTAATTTTGCAAAAAAAAGTTGCACAATTATAAAAAAATCGTTATATGGGAAATTGAAGAGCATTTTCTGTTCGCTCTTAAATGTTTTAATAATATTGCCTTTAGGGCATTTTTGAATGGTTTTTAGATGAAAAAATTAAACAACAATAATAAGTTTAGAGGTAACAACGGGAATACTATTTATTCTCTGAATTATAAGTTTGACAGCGTCAGCTCGGCCGGAAAATTGAGCGGCACAGCGCTGGATTTGATAAAAAAATATAATGAGCTGGCAAAAGAAGCGCACAATAACGGCGACTATGTGCAAATGGAAGTTTTCCGCCAATATGCCGAACATTACCGCAAGATTGTGACGGAGATCAACGAGCGCAAGAACCAAAACCGCGATAACGCGCAGGAACAGCAGCAGGCAGCAAATAACTCCGCTGCGCCGGAAAACCAGACAGAAGCGCAAACGGAACCGAAACCGGCTGAAAATACAAATTTGGTCGAAACCGAAGCCGCCGCACCAAGCACTCAAGCTGCTACGGCTGCTGAAACAGAAACAAAACCGGCCGAAAAGCCGAGAAGACGCCGCAGTTTTACCGTGATTGACGTTGCTGCTAAAGAAAACAATGCAGAAAATGCCGAAACAGCGGCAGAATCGGCAGCAGAACAGACAACAGAGGCAGAACCGGCCGAAAAGCCGCGCCGCCGTGTTTTAACCCGCCGCCGCACCGTTAAGCCGGCAGCAGAAAATACGGAAGCCGAATAAAATGGATAAACTCGCCCAAGCCTACAGCATTGCGCAAAACGCCGATGTTTCCACACCCAAAGACAGCGTGGTGCTGTATAGCATCAGCTATTTGCCGACACGCCGCAACAAAGATGAAGCCATGGACTATTTGAAAAAACACGCGGAATGCCGTACGCTGGATGACACACCCTGCGGCAAAGAACTGATAGCCTTGGGGCTGGAAACCGGCAGCGGCTGTCCGGATACGGAAATTTTGAAAGTTTGGGCGCTGGCTTCGGCTCGCTTTATTGCCGCCGCGTCCGGCAATGTGACGGCTTTTGTGAAGGGGGCTGATCCGCGCAGCACGTTTGTTTCCATTGAGCTGCCGCATATTTTGCAAAACGACAAAATCCAGCTCATCAACGGAATTGACAAGCACACCTTCGCCCAGCAGTTTGGTAAGTAACTAATCTTTTTTATGCAATGACTTTATCAGCAAATAATGCTGACGGCGATTTTCACGCTTGGCATTAGCTAGGCTGTCTAATACAATTCCGATTAAGAAGCTGATAAAACTTCCCATATAAATGCCTATAATCACTATCAATGTCGGGAAATGAGGCACTTGCCGGCTTTGATAATATTCAAATACTATCGGAATAAAGAATGCCGTGGCAAAAATAAAAGCAAACAAAGAAATTAAACTGAAAAACAGCAGCGGACGTTCTTCTTTTACCAATGTGAAAATTGTTTTTAAAATTTTCAGCCCGTCTTTATAGGTAGAAAGTTTGGAATATGAACCGGACGGACGCGAAAAGTAGTCAGTTTCTATTTCTGCCATTGGCAAGCGAGAGGACAAAGCATAAACCGTAAGTTCTGTTTCTATTTCAAAGCCGGTTGATTGCGCCGGAAAAGTTTTTACATATTCTCGGGAAAACACTCTGAATCCCGAAAGCATATCTTTAAGCTTTTGGCTAAAAAAGATTTGCACTAATTTTGTTAAAATAAAATTACCGCTGCGGTGCCCTATGCGATAAGCATCATTTTCCACTTCTTTACGTGCGCCGACAACCATATCTAAATTATTGTCGGTCAAATACTTTATTAAATCCGGACAGCGGCTTAAATCGTATGTTTCATCACCGTCTGTCATCACATATACATCAGCATCAATATCGGCAAACATACGGCGAATCACATTGCCTTTGCCTTGACGATTTTCATACTTTACAACAGCGCCTGCCTCTTCAGCAATTTCGGCTGTTCGGTCTGTAGAGTTATTATCATAAACATAAACCTCTGCAGACGGCAGATACTTTTTGATATCCGCAACAACATTGGCAATGGATTTTTCTTCATTATAACAAGGAATCAGCACGGCAATTTTAGTCATTAGTCATCTCCAAGAATTTGTTTTTTCAGTTCCTGCGGCACACAGATTTTTGCCGCTAATTTCTGAGCTGAAAGATTACTTTTTATATCTCTGCAATACAAATTTTTTTCTAATATTTCCTGCTCAACTTTTTCCGTCAGGAGTACATTGGGTTTATTGCGTTCAGGATAATTAGGATTTAAATGAAATGCTCTGTAAACTAAAATATCAGGTCCGCTATATTCGTTCAGCACAGCTTCACGTATTTGCTTAAATTTGCCTTCATTTACAAAATCTCTACCAAATGACAAAACAAATCCGACAGCTCGTATCTTATTTTTCTTAGCCCATTCCGCAATATACAAAGAAGTCGGTGCGTTATAAACTCTAATAACACTGTTATCCGGAAAATTAAAATTTTCAATTTCTAAAAATTTATCTGATGAATTTATTTCATCATCAAGTTTATTGGCCGGCAATGAAATAAATATGGTTATCAAAAATATACCTATTACACACCCCGCAATTTTGAAAATTTTATATTTTCCGGCACAGTTATTAAACCACTCGGAGCCCCATTTAACGACCAGCCGGCAAATAACCATACATCCCAGCATTTCAACAACTATTATATACCGCAATATTGAAAATAGAGCCATCCAAATAAAAAATGTAACAATCAAAAATGTAAAATAAACACCCCATTTATAGTTAGTTTTGAAAAATAATTTGGCTCTTTTAGAAAACAGAAAACCAAACATCGTTAAGATAAATATGGTATAATAAACAGTTAATCTGATATCATAAAAACTGCATTCGACTATTTTAAACTTGAATAAATTCCAAATATACGGATATACAAAAAATAATTTCAAGGATGGTAAAAATTGGGTATCTCTGAAATTTGCATTATCATAGTATTCTGACTTAAATATAGAATTGGCAAACGGGAAAAACGGATTTTTATACCATTCCCAATAATGCCACATAAACCAACCGTTAGAAAGCAGATATCCTAATAACCCGCCCGCAGCAAATAATAAAATATACGGCAAAGGCTTATTGAGCTTTTTATAGAATATAACAGAAGTTAAACCTGCTCCTAAACAATAGCTGACAACAGTTGGCTTCAGTCCTAAAGCAAATCCCATCAACAAGCCGACAATTAAAAATTTATACCCTTTCTGTAAGTCCGGACGGAAAGTAATTTTAAATAGTAAATATAAGCCGGCTAAAATAAACGTTGTTACCTGTATTTCATTTGTAGCCGTTCCCATCTGCATCCAAATTGCCTGCCCAGTGGCTGCCACAGCCGTTGCTATAACGGTAGTTATAATTCCGTTCCAAGTATAATTATTCCAAAACAAACCGCAAATTTTGATAAAGAAAAACAGGCAAACACCATAATATAAGCCTTGAATCCCATAAATTATTCCCGGATAATCATTAAGATGCTGAATCATCCAATATAAAGGCAAATCCGGCAGCGGATTAAAAAAAGAATTTTCCCCGCCCAAAACAATATCATAATTAAGCCGATTATGCAAAAATGCAAAAGCGTTATAATAATGGTAGTTCAATAAATCCCAAAATATTTCAAAACGATATAAAAAACCAAGAGTAAAACCTATTACCAAACATAAGCTTAGTATGAATATGTTATTATTTATAATATTTAATATTCTGTTACTCATTATTTTTCTTCTATTTTAGTAGCGGTCAACATTACGTTTTTACCGCAACACCCCCCCCGAGTAATTGCATCAAATAAACAACTAACAGGGAAAATAACCGTATCAAATATTTTTAAAGATGTCTTATTGAATGCTCCGCTTTTGTGAGGAATAAATTTGTATAATAATGTTACAAAGTAACCGCAAAAATCGGCATATCGAATATCAGTTATTTTTAATTGCTTGATGTCAAATAATTGTCTGAGCGTATGTTTGGTATATCTTCTATAGTGACCGACCTTTTTATCCATATCCGAATATAAAATATTAAATGCCGGAACATATACAAATATTTTACCGTTTTTCTTTAGCTTATTACACAATTTGAAAACAATTTCTTTGTCATTTTCAATATGTTCCAAAACATTAGAGCTATAGATAAAATCAATAGAGTTATCCGCAATTTCCTCAAGGCTCTTAACCAGAGTTAAATCTTTTTGCAAAGGAATATAGCACTCTGCCAAATTATCGGCATTTTCAACACAGATAATTTTTTTGTTTACAGCTTTATTTACCATTTCAGCCAGATGACCATTTCCAGCGCCAAAATCCATAATTGTTTGGCAATCGGTTTCAATATTCTGTACTATTTTACTAACTAAATGATTATTATAATTTTTAGCATTATCCATAATACTCAGATTATCTTTGCCGCTGTAAATGTTGTTTGTAGACATATAAAACTCCCTATTATTTTATGTTATCCAACTAATTTTTTTATACAATTTTTAAATAATTTTTATACACATTTACAGCTCCACAACTTTCCCTAGACTTTTGGGCAGGTTTGAAAAAATATGTTGCTTTATGCAATAATATATTATATATTCTTTGGCATAACAGCTTTGTTGGGCGATATGTCTTTTATCGCCGACTGTCGCAAGTTTATAATTCAGAAAGCCTGTTAATTCCTTTGACAAGGAATATATCTCCACTTATCGGGGAGTCTTGTACGTATGTACAAAAAGTGTTATTCGGTTCTGACACTTTGAAAGGTACAAGAAATCAAATTCTGAATTATGATTTGCGAACTCCCCGGCCTTTGATTTTTCCTTTACGGCCTATCAAAATTTTTCAAAAATTCACAAATTTCCGGCATTCTAAAATGCAGAGTTTTTGACAATAAAAAAATCTCCCAAGTTTGCGGCTTGAGAGAACTTTTTGCTAATCCATTTCAGCTAAACGATCGGCTTGGTCTTCGGCTATCAGAGCATCGATAATTTCGCCCAGCGCCTCGCCGGAAACCACCTCATCCAACTTATACAAAGTCAGGTTTATCCGGTGGTCGGTCACACGCCCCTGCGGATAGTTATAGGTGCGAATCCGCTCGCTGCGGTCGCCGCTGCCCACCTGTAATTTACGCTTTTCCGAATAGCTGGCGTCAATCGCCGACTTTTGGCTGTCATACAGCTTAGCGCGCAGGTGATTCATCGCCTTTTCTTTGTTTTTGAACTGAGAGCGGTCATCTTGGCACTGCACGACAATGCCGGTCGGAATATGAGTAATACGCACTGCCGACTCCGTACGGTTCACGTGCTGTCCGCCGGCGCCGGAAGCTCTGTACACATCAATTTTTAAATCGGCAGGATTGATATACATATCCACTTCTTCAATTTCCGGCAAAACCGCAACCGTTGCCGCCGAAGTATGCACACGCCCCTGCGACTCGGTTACCGGCACACGCTGCACACGATGCGCGCCGGACTCAAATTTCAGCTTGGCGAAAACATCTTTGCCGGTAATTTTAGCCGAAGCCTCTTTATAGCCGCCCAAGCCGTTTTCGTTAGCGTCCAAAATTTCAAATTTCCAGCCCTGTTTCTGCGAATAGCGCTGATACATTTCAAACAGCACCGCCGCAAACAAAGCCGCTTCATCGCCGCCTGTACCGGCACGGACTTCCAAAATGGCATTCTTTTCATCATCGGCTTCTTTAGGCAGCAGCAACACGCGGATTTCTTTTTCCAGCTCCGGCAGCTGCTCTTTGATTTCATAATATTCAGCCTCGGCCATTTCGCGCATTTCTTTATCCAAAGACGCATCGTCCATCATGGCCTTGTCATCTTGCATAGACTGCGCATGTTTTTTGTAGTTTTCAATAGCGGCCACAACCGGCTCCAAAACCGACAATTCTTTGTTAAGCTTTATCAATTCGTCCGAAGAAATATTGGTCGAAAGCAGAGCCTGCACTTCTTCATAACGATTAACCACATTCGCTAATTTTTCTTCAAAATTCATGCGTTTATTTCCTCAACTATATTTGCGAACTTAACATTTTTCTGTTCGCTGCTATCTAAATCTTTGACAGACGCTTCGCCTTTTGCCAATTCATCCGAACCGATAATAACGGCCTTAAACGCATTAGCTTTTACTGCTTTAGTCATACGTTTTTTCATATTGCCGCTATAGCTTTGCTCTACACGGAATCCGGCGCGGCGCAGCTGATTGGAAATTTCCAGAGCCTTATCCTCGGCGTCTTCGCCCATCGGAATAACCGCAACCGGACGCGGCAGCTCCACATCATTTTCCAAAAGCATTGCCAAGCGTTCCACGCCGCAAGCCCAGCCGATGCCGGCCACGTTGCCGCCACCCATCTGCTCAACCAAGCCGTTATAGCGTCCGCCGGCCAAAACCGTACCCTGCGCGCCGAGCTTGTCGGTTGTGAGCTCAAACACCGTGTGCGAATAATAGTCCAAACCGCGCACCAAACGATTATTAACGCGGTATTTTATGCCCAATAAGTCAAGTCCATGCAAAACTTTAGTAAAAAATTCCTTAGAGGTTTCATTCAGACTGTCGGCATAAAGCGGAGCATTTTCCACCACCGCTTTGTCGCATTCCTCTTTCGAATCCAGCACACGTAGCGGATTGCGCTCCAAACGGATTTTACTGTCTTCGGAAAGTTCGTCATAATGTTCTTTCAAATAAGCGACTAATGCCGAGCGGTAAGCGTCACGGCTTTCCGCATCGCCCAAAGAGTTGATTTCAACCGTAACCTGACCGCTAAGCCCCAGCTTTTCCAAAAACTCATAGGCCATGGCGATAACTTCAATATCAGCCTGCGGAGTTTCGACGCCCAAAAGTTCCACACCGAACTGCGTAAATTGGCGCTGGCGGCCTTTCTGCGGACGCTCATAGCGGAACATCGGACCGGTATAATAAAACTTAACCGGCAGATTTTGCTGCATGCCGTTAGAGACAAACGCACGCACCACGCCGGCCGTGCCTTCCGGACGCAAAGTCAGGCTTTCGCCGCCTTTATCATTAAAGCAATACATTTCTTTGGTTACGATATCCGAAGTATCGCCCAAATTGCGGGCAAAAACTTCCGTAAACTCAAAAATCGGAGTTTCAATTTCTTCAAACCCGTATTTTTCCACAACCGAGGAGGCTTCCTCTACTACCTTTTTCATTTTTCTTTTAGCAGCGCCGTACAAATCGTAGGTGCCGCGGACACATTGTACTTTAGACATTTTTATTCCTGTTTTTGTTCCGGTAAAATATATTTATCCAAACTGATATTGGTCTGTTTCAGAGCAGAAGCGATTTTAGTCAGCTTGCCGTCAACGTAAAAATCAACATTATAGTAGCGCCCGACCGAAACGACTATTCCGGCTTCATTCGGCACATCATATTTAAAACCTTTGCTGTATATTCCGCTCAGCAGGACTTTTTCGCCTTGTTTCAGCTCCAGCCAAGACGGGCCGGCAAATGAAATGCGGATTTTGGTCGGTGTCACAGACGCCGGCTCGGCGGCTTTTACCGGAGCCGGTTCCGGCGCGGCAGCAGCCTCATTTTCGGCAGCAGCTTTCTCGGTTTGAGCTGCTACCGGCTCTGCACTGTTTTCCGCAGTTTTTTCTGCAGCCGGTTCAGCAGTTTTTTCCGGTTCAACATCTTCAATTCCCATTTCAGCCAAAGCCGGTTCATTTTCCTCAATAATCACCGGTTCCGGCACTACATCATTTTCAGCAATTTCTTTGACTTCTGCGTCCGCTTTGCCCTGGGTATATGATGAGATTCCGCTCCAAACCGCAAATATGGCTGCCACGCCCAGCAAACCAATCAAGACATGGCGGAGACTTGGCCCGGCATATTCCACCACCGGCTCATCTTCATTGTTTTCCTGAAAACCGTCACTCGGCTCAGCATAGGCAACTTGGCGGTAAGCCTGCACAATGCGGGCGGAATTCAGCCCCAAATATTCGGCATAGCTGCGGACAAAACCCAAGCCATACGGCATTTGCGGCAAATTTTTGGCGTCCATATTTTCGATGGCTTCCAAATAAAACTTGCGGATACACAAATCTTTAGACACATCACCCAATGTTCTGCCCTTTTTCAAACGGGTATTCCGCAGCAATTCGCCGACATTTTGGGCTTCTTCAATATTTTCCAGCATTAAAATAACCTTAAAAAATCTTCTTTATCCGGCGTGTTTATAACATACTTTTTAGCTGATTGCAATAGTGTGATCATAAGCATAAGCTAATAATTGCGGACGAACGCTGGTTTTGTTCGATTTCAGCAAACTGCGCACATAATCGGCAACATCTTCATTTTTCATACTCAAAATCATCTTTTTAACATTGGCATAAGCAGCTCCGGAAACCGAAAGGTTGCGGTAGCCCAAACCGATAAGCACCATGGCCTCAAGCGGATTGCTGGCCATTTCTCCGCAAACCGAGCAATAAACCTTATATTGTCCGGCCTTGTCCACAATCATTTTCATCAGCTTCAAAAACGGCGCCGACAGCACGTCATAACGAGCGGTAAGTCGTGGATTTCCGCGGTCGCAGGCAAACACAAACTGATACAAATCATTGGTGCCGACAGAAACAAAATCTACCTGCTGCAAAATTTCATCCAGCTGAAACAGAACCGACGGCACCTCTATCATAATACCGACATTGACTTTAGCCGCAGTCGGGCGTCCGCGCTGTTTTTCGCGCTCATATTCCAAAATCAGAGTTTCTTTGGCCTCCAAAAATTCTTCGCAGGTGGAAATCATCGGAAACATAACATTCAGCTCTTTGCCGGCCGCTGCCCGCAGCATCGCGCGAATCTGCTGACGCAGGATAGAGCGCCGGTCAAGCGTGATACGGATAGAACGCCAACCGATTGCCGGATTATCTTCTTTTATTTCTCCCCAATACGGCAAAAACTTATCCGAGCCGACATCCAAGCTGCGGAAAATTATTTTTTTATTATCCAAAGCCTCAAACAAGCGGCTGTATTGCTTGCGCTGGCTTTCCACATCCGGCATTTTATCCGCCGACATAAAGGTAATTTCCGTACGGTAAAGGCCTATGCCGTCGCAATGGGTCGGCTTTATATAGTCATAGTCCAAATCCAAGCCATAATTCAAAGCCAAGTTAATTTTTATATCGTCTTTGGTTTTGGTCGGTTTAGAGCTCAAAGCTTCAAGTTCTTCAAAAACTTTTTGCAGCCCGACCGATTTTTTTTGGTATTCGGCAATCAGCTTTTCGGATGGATTAGGATACAAAGTCCCCTCGTTGCCGTCCACCGCAACAACCTCTCCGGCTTTTACCTCTTTCAGCACGCCGTATATCTTGGCAATTACCGGAATATTCAAAGCCTTAGCAACAATTACCACGTGCATGGTCGGCGAACATTCCTCTATTACCAGCGCCTTGATTCTGGTATAGTTATAATCCATCAAATCAGCCGGCCCCATGCTTTGGGCTATAACCACAATATCTTCATCGCCGGAAATAAACTCCTGTTCGTTTTCGCCGCCGATAAAAGCACGCAGCCTATCTGATACATCGCGCAAATCATACAGCTTTTCTTTAATATACGGGTCGCTTGTTGCCGAAAGCTTGCTCCACATATCTTCATAAACATGTTCAACCGCCGCTTCAGCCGTATAGCCCTTGGCAATGTCGGCGCTGATTTTTTTATACCAGCCTTTATCCAAAGCAAACAGGCGGTAGGCTTCCATAATTTCGGTAGTGTTGCCCATATAGCTGCCGGCCTGCGCGATTTTTTTATCAATATATTCCACCATTTTGCGGCGGCCTTCGGCCAGCTTGGACTGCTCCAGCTCCACGTTATCGGCAAAAATATTAACAAGCTCGCGCTGCCTATAGTGCAGCACCGCTTTGCCCACGCCGTAGCCTTTGTTCATACTGACGCCGTGCAAAGCGTCTCGCACCACAATGCCCTTTTCCTTAATAATTTGATTTTTATAATCTTCAAAAGTTCGGGAGGTCAATAAATCTGTCAATGGTAGGCACAAAGTTTCGGCTTCTTCGGTCTGCATATCGTCATAGCCCGAGGTTCCGTGTTTTATGAGCACTATCACGCCGATTGTAATATGCAGGCGCGTAACCGGAATGCTGATTAGCGAATTTTTCTCATCCACTCCGGTTTTTATCACTTTTGCCGCCGCGCTGCAGCCTATCACGCCTTCTTCATAGCGGATATTGTTTTTATAGCTGCCGGCATTGTACTGCCCCATCAGTTCCAGATAGTTTTCATCTACCGTGGCATACAAAAGCGCTTCATCCGTTTTCAGGATGTCCGCCAGCGTTTTTAAAACTTTATGGATTTTTTCGGACATAGAAGATTTTGCAGACAATTCTTCGCTGATAATTTTTTGAACGGCAAGCGCCTCGCTGACAATGCCCGAATTATTCATTTTTTTATCCTGTATATTTCTAAATTATAGTTGCAACCATACATTAAGTGTTTATACTATTTTTTACTTTATGTAAACACAAAAAAGGAGAATAAAATGGCTAATACTTATAAACGCGGGCAAAACGACAGACGTCCTTGGGGCACATGGGAAGTTATTGACTGCGGCGACGGCTTTTGCGTAAAGCACATTGTGGTAGACCCGAACGGAATTTTATCTTTGCAGCTGCATCACGGCCGAGCCGAACACTGGAACATTGTGCGCGGCACGGCAACGGTTACGCTCGGAGAAGAAGTTTTAACTAAAAAAGCCGGCGAATCCGTTTATATTCCGGTGGAAACCAAGCACCGAATCCAAAACACCACCACTGAACCGATGGAATTTATTGAAGTTCAGGTCGGCGAAAATTTGGATGAAAACGACATTGTTCGCTTTGAAGACAAATACGGACGCACTAAATAAAATTTTATGTGCATAAGTCGGGTATTTTGAAGAATCCCTCTTGAACTTTTTTAAAGGTTAATGAATCCTTAATAAAAAGTTTGGAGGGATTTTTTTATGTTAGAAAATTTTGATTATTCTACAATGCAAACCGGCGATATTATGGTTTCGGCCTGTCAGGAATTGCTGGAAGAAAACGAGTCCCGCCAAGAACTTTGGGGCTATGTGCTGCGGATTGAAAATAACTCCAATGAACGAATCCGTCTGCTGGCTAAAGATTTGCGCATTACCGATGAAAAAGGCAACAGCCGCTATTTGCCGAGCTTTGGCTTTAACGGCGAATTGCCGGATTTGGAACCGGGCGAATGCTTTGAGTTTGAGGACACCGCTCAGCTGGACGGCGCTGCCGCTGTTTTATACGGCTATTGCAAAGCCCTGACTACAAAAGGAAAAGAACTCAAAATCAAGCTGCCTGTGCTTAATCTGAGTTCTTCCAAAAATTCTGCTTGTTTTTGCTGATTAAAATTCAGTAATAGAAGTATTGCCTTTAATGTACATATTCAAATATTTATGAATATTCATTTCCATGTGTTCATCAAACGCATTAAACAGTTTTACAACCATTTCATTCCAATATTTTTCTTTATCTTCAATATTGGTATCGATCGGCATACTCAGTTCGCGATAAGCTTCCACCGATGTTTGAGCCGAAGATTTGTTATCGGTAACTTTGAGCAGCACGCTCAAATTTGCATGATATTTCAATCTGTCTTTGTGCAGAAGCTGCTCGGCTTTTTCTTCTTTTTCGGTTACGCTGGCGTCTTTAATAATAAATTCTGCCACACGGTCAGAAGAATAATCAACCGCTTCCAAACGTTCATCAGCCCAGGTTTTGGCTGTTTTTTCAATAGAAATCGGGAACAAGTGCTCGACGTTAGGACGCGTAAACGACGGGGTAAATTCTGATTTCACTTCAATTTTTTTAACCATCAGCTCAATCGGCTTTTTGTTATCAAAATGCAAATCGCTATATTTTTCCGGCGCTGCTTCATCATTGTTCATGGTTGAGCAAGCACCTAAAATTCCGGCTAAAGAAACAGCTAAAAAGGTTCTAAAAAAACTTGTCATATTATTATACCCCATAAGTTGAACACAACATTTAGGTTTAACTTACAGGGTAATGTTTAAGATATGCTTAAAAATATAGACTAATGTTTCAAAAGTTCGCCTTTGTCAAAGGAATAAACTTGTCCGCAAAAATTGCAGGTTGCCGTGATTTTGCCGTCTTCCACCATAGCGTTGATATCATCTTCCTTCATAGCGCTCAAAGTAGCCAGCAATTTTTCACGGCTGCAGCGGCAGCCAAAATAATATTCGTTGGCTTTGACCACACGCACCTGATGTTCATGGAACAGGCGGAACAAAATATCATCAGCGGTCAAGCTGCCGTCAAACATTTCCGCAGCGGTCAGACTATCCAGCAGAATTTTATCTTCATTCCATTTTTCGGCAATTTCCTCTTCGCTTTCATCTATTTCCTTACCGCCTTTGGCCGGCATTTTTTGAATCAAAATACCTGCTGCCTGCCAATAATTATCTTTTTTGTTCAGATACAAATGCAAATGAGTGTCAATTTGCTCGGAATATTTGAAATAGCGCAAAGCGCAGGCTTCCAAAGTATTGCCCTGCAAATCAACCACACCTTGATACAGGTCAGTTCCTTTGCCTTGGTCTATGGTAAAAATCAAGCTGCCTTTACCCAGCCAAAACGGAGCGGCTTCCAGCTCGCCCTCGGTTTTACGCAAAGCCTGCGCCGCCGCCATTTTCTGTTCGTCAAAACGAGCGGTTGCACGCACTTTGCCTTCTGATGTAACATCGGCAACCAAATCGGAAATCGGACCATTGCCTTGAATTTGCAAGGTAAACAAGCCGTCAAATTTCATCAGGCTGGCCAGCATAACGCCCAAAGCCGTGGTTTCTGCCACCGCTGCGCCGACATTATCCGGATATTTATGGTGCGAAAAAACTTCTTTCAAAACATTATCCAAACGCACCAAGCGTCCGCGGAAAGCGTTGTTATCCAAATTAAAGGAAACGCATTTATCTTTATTCATCTTTTAAAAACCTCTTTGTGATTAAACTATTGTTCTATTATGCATAAATTTAGGGAGAAAAAGGAGACATTTCAAGTGAGTTACGAAAATTATCCCGAAACAGAACAGCCCAAACGCAAGCGTCCGGCCAAAAAAATCACGCCGCAGCGTCTGAAAAACATAGGCCTATATTATCTAAAGCGTTTTGAATCTTCGGTGGAAAATCTGCGTTCGGTTTTGCAAAAACGCGTCAATCAATACGCCAAAGAGAATCCGGATTTTAACAAGCAGGAAGCCTATCAATGGGTGGAAAATGTTTTAGCGGAATTTGAAAAACTGCACTATCTGGATGACAAACGTTTTACCGAAATCAAAGTCCGCAGCTATCTTTCCGCCGGCAAACCGGCTCGCTATATTCAAAACAAGCTGCGTGAAAAAGGCATTGCCAACGCACAAATTGAAGATATGCTGGACGACTTTGGCTATAATCCGCGGGAAATGGCTCTAAAATTGGCGAAACGCAAAAAAATAGGTCCGTTCCGTCCCGATGAAGAATCCCGTAAGCAAAACCGGCAAAAAGATATGGCGGCGTTAATCCGCGCCGGTTTTGACTATGATGTTGTGTCAGAAATTATGGGCTTTGACTTTATTGCCGATGATACGGATGATGATTTATAATCGTCTGCATACGGTAAATCTGCTCGCTTAAAACCGCCCGCATCAGCATGTGCGGCAAAGTAAGCTTGCCAAAAGAAAGAAGCAAATCCGCCTTATCACGGGTAGACTGCAAATGCCCGTCCGCGCCGCCGATTAGAAAACAAACTTCCGAACAGCCGTCAAGAATCCAATGTTCCACTTTTAAGGCTAATTCCATACTGGAAATATTTACGCCGCGTTCGTCCAGCACAATCACTTTAGCACCATTCGGAATGGAGCTTTGCAAAAACCTAGCCTCCTCCTCCTGCGTGGAGTTATCTTTTTCTTTAATAATCACGTCCCAGCCCGAACGTTTAACATATTCGGCAATTATCGCCGCTTCCGGCGAGCCGTGTTTGCATTTTCCGATAGCTAAAATCAACGCTTTCATTTGCATTCTCCCTTTTAGCAGAGAATACAGACATTCACGAAAAAATACAAGAAAACGTAACAAATAATACATAAAAAATTGACTATTCGTAACAAAAATGTTACGTATTTGTAAAATAAATGTTACGAAAGATGGTTGTTAGCTTAATTTCATAATCAATATCCATTACTAAAACTAAATTTAACCTGACATATATGTTTGGCACAAACAGCGCATTTTGCTGCCACTTCTGACATATTAAATAGAACACATTGTTCATATTTGGCAAATAAGGCCGGTGCTGACTTACCACAAACAGCATATTTTGGATAAGAAATATCTTCGTTTAATATTGTAAACCAAGCATCATCATTTTCTTTTATCATTTCAAAAAGTGATATACATTGTTTAACCGAAGCCTGATTTGGCAATGTCATCAACTGAATAGTTATATGCGTATAATTTACACCTATAGCTGAATTTTCACGCACATATATTTTTATAGTATTACCGAATACATCTTTGTTATAAGATGTCAAAAAATTTTGCGGCATAATATTTAAGCCTTTGAAAAAATTAGTTAAATCAGTTTATTTTACTTCAGAATAATTGTGACTGTTGATAAAAGCCGTTTTGAGATTTGCAATCATCATTACAAAATCTGATTTCCATTTATTTAATTTGTACATCTGCATCGCTTTGCCATATCCGGCAATCCCGCCGACTGTAAGAACCGCAATTATGGCTAAAACGCCAAGCATTTCAATCATTGAGCGGCCATGTTCTCTCGCCCCCTGCGGGAGAGAGTGGCACGATAGTGCCGAGTGAGGGGTATTAAAAGCACTGCAACAAGTACTAGGGTAATGTCTCCAGCCCCCGTCATTGCCGGACGCGTTCCGGCAATCTTGGCTAAACCGGTACTTATGCAATAATATGGCTAATTTATTGACTAGGTTAGTCACTTGTTGCACCAAGATTACCGGAACAAGTCCGGTAATGACGGAGAACAAACGAATGGCTATACTGTTTGCACCCTTTAATAATATTGCCATTATATTCCTGGATTCTCCGGACAGTTCACTTCGTTCACGCCGAAGAATGACGCTGAGAGCTAAGGCGTTAAAAACGTTACAGCAAGCATCAAACAAGTATCCCCGCCTCCTGTCATTGCCGGACGCGTTCCGGCAATCTTGGCTAAACAGGCTCCTTTTGAATAATAAGGCAAATTTATTGACTAGGTTAGTCACTCGCTGCACCAAGATCTTCGGGACAAGCCCAAAGATGACGGAGAAAAAACAAATGGCTATACTGTTTGCTGCATTTAAAAATATTGCCATTATATTCCTGGATTCTCCGGACAGTTCACTTCGTTCACGCC
>CAVGVF010000016.1:9937-23321 GCA_963632615.1 uncultured Eubacteriales bacterium | reverse complement strand
CTCGGCGAATGAGCTGACGCTCAAAGCCAAGGATGACTATAAGAGTGTGTTGCAATATGGCAGAAGCATGATAGAAATGCTTGGCGTGCTGGCGATTATCGCTGTATTGTCTGTGGGTGGAATCGCCGGTTATTCCAAAGCCCTGGAAAAATTCAAAATCAATAAAATGTTGGCTGATTACAATATGCTTATTGTGGGGTTAATTGAACAGCGGGAGAGTATTATAAAAGGCATTCAGGGACAAAGCGGAGAAATTTGGTTAAACAATTTGGTAAAGGCTGCGGGTATGGCACCGGATTCGTGGAAATTTATCGGGCGCTATCTGGATGACGGATATGGAAATTGGATATATCCGTATGCTACGAATGATATTCGTTTTGAAAACGATTTTCCGCGTATTGTTGTTGATTTTAATCTTGGAGGTTTATCCTCAAAAGAAGACGGAACAGAATTTTCGAATAATTTTTCCGATAAACTCTGTGTTGAAATATTTAATAACTTGGTAATACCTTTAAGCTCGTTTTTACAAAGAGGATACATTTATCAACGCGGTCTCGGCGATTATAATACAGATTTGATGTATTTCGGCGACAGGTATTGTGATTATAAAAGAAAATGTCTGAAAAGTATGACTCTCAGCGATATTCATAAGGTTTGTAATTCTTGCGACAAGGCAAATCGGCGCTGTAATATCACAATATCTTTTTAGTAAATTTATGTTTTAATTCATATTTTTGTTGACTTTTTGTCAAAAAAGACGGATAACATAAATATATTCAAATTATGATTTCTATTATTAACCCTTAAATTTTCAGCTTATGCTAATTGATATTATTTTTTGGCTGGTTGCAGTTTTTTGTTTGTGTGCAGGCGTTTATTGCTTGGTTATGTACAAGGACAAAGTTCCTCCGGTTGTCAAGATTGTCTTTTGGGCGATATTGATGCTTTTAGCCATGGGGGCTGCAGTTTGGTTTTTGGCCTTATACCATACTTTGTTCTATCCTCTGGGGGTGGATGTTCATGTACCGGTAATGATTTACGGCGTTTACTTTCAATAAAAACATCTGCTTATGAAGTTAGTGTATTGTATTTTATGGCTGGCCGTTGTTGCCGGTCTTGGCTGGGCTATGCAAAAAGTTCAGCAGCTGCTGGATGAAAAGAAAATACCAGTTTGGACGGTGCTTGCTTTTTGGATATTATTCACCGTTATCTGGGTAGTTTCTTGCTCCATGATACTTTTTAAGTTGGAAAGTTAATATGAAAAACAGCGTTATCCGTAGAGATAGCGCTGTTTTTTTGTTATTTTGCGGTGATAAAACTGTCTATGCCAAGCTGTTGATGATATAGTAAAACTACAACGATAATTGCGGTCAGGCAGAAAAATATAACCAATACATTTATAAAGGCAGAGGTTCGCTGCGGAAGGTTAGGCTTTATTCCTTCATCGCAGGCATAATTGATGTAAATGCGGCAGGCGGAGATAATATATAGCGGGCGGAACAAGACAATTATAGTAAGCAAGGCGATAATCAGAGGAAATCCGGCGTAAAAATACCAAAAATATACATCATATTCATCCGGTAATTCGCCAAGATAGTAAAAAAAGAAAATTACTCCGGCATAGCAGCCGATGCCGATTATCCAGCAAATAAACGAATAGCCGAGGCGCAGTTTAATCAGCGGCAAAAAGCGTTTTTTCAGCAAAAGCAGAGAGTCTTTACCGGCGTCTTTAAAGCTGCGGCCGTAGAGGAGTGCCGGGATAAAACCGATGCTGATCATTTTCCAGATCTGATAAAGTATTTCTTTTTCAAATCTTGCAGCGTGCGAAGTGCGGTTATTCTTTTTCGGCAGTCTTTCTAAAATGCGTTTAACCGTCCACCAACCGTCTATCCATGAAAAAATCCAGATTGTGCCGATGCGGCTGAAAGCCATTTTCAGGCAATCGGTAAAAGTGGATTCTTTGTTTTGAAAACGTAAAATACATGAAGCGTTCAAGCAGGCAGTAAAAAATCCGACCGAAAAAGCCGCAAATCCGACACAGGCCAGCGACCAAACAATTAAAAACCAATTGGCTGCGGGGTTATTGGTATCTTCTTTCCAAATTTTTTCCGGTATCCAATCCAGTCCTTGCACCCAGATAAAATAGGACAGTATAACTGCTGCCCATTGCATTACAGCAAACACAATATTTTCTTTTTCGGTAAAAACAAAGCGCAGAGAAGCGGCAATGCTGGTAAAAAATCCGCCGATAGAGCCGAAATATCCTGGGTTTTCGCTAAAATCGGTTTCTTTATAGGCTTTTTGTCTTAGAGTGTCTAACTCGGATTTCATAGTAAAAAATGACATAATATTTCTCCTTTTTGCTTAATTGTATTTGAATAAAAGCAAGCCTGCAATAAAAAACAGCATTATCCTCATAGATAATGCTGCGGAAGGCGGCTGTATTTCTGCTTATTTAGAGTTTTGCTTTTGCTTCATTGCATACAGCGCAAAAGAATTGTCTTCTTGGCCTTTAATGTATACCGAATTTTTAACCAAAGGCTTGTCTTCCGGCGTAGCCACGGTTTTTTCCGGTTCATAAGGCTTTGCAAATGCGCTGTCTGTTATATTTGCGCCTATGCTTTCAACCGCTTTGTTCAAAGGATTTTGAACGTTGAAACCGGCTTTGGTATTGTTAATGCGGTCAATAGTCTTTTGAGTTTCCTGAACAGTCTTTTTTACTTCTGCCTGAGTTTTCAGAACGCTTTTCAGATCCATTTCTTTTTTCATCAAAACCTGGTCGGCGTTTTGTTCGGAAGCCTGACACAATGCGCTGATGGCCTGGCGGGAAGTTTTTATGTCGGCATCGCCGATATATTGAGCAAAATTGCGCGGTTCATTGACAGCCATAGTTAAAAGCTCCAGAGCTTTTTCGCCGAATTTTTCTATCAGCTGGTCGGTTATTTCTTCGGAATTAACGGTTTTGCCGACACCGTTTACTTTGTTCATATAGTTTAGAATTCTGACCATTTTATCATGCTGGACATCTTGAGGATGAGCCGCAGTCTGTTCGGCTTTTTTCTCAACATTGGCTTTGGCGGTTTTCCAGCCGTTTTTCAAGCCTTCGTTTATTTCTTCTTTTCTTTTAGCAACGGCATCAACCGCTGCTTTGCCGTAGTTTGTGTTAATAGTTTTATCTTTAGGAGCCATTACGTATATTTCCGGATGAGCTTCATTGGAAGTTTGTTTTTGCGGAGCAGCTTTTTTCTGCGCTGTTTTTTGAGCCGCTTTTTCTGCATGAGCCTTGCCCCATGGAGTCATAGTTTGAAGATTGGATTTATTGTCTTCCGGTGCCATAATGTATGAGTCATTGTTGTCAGTCATAATTTTTCTCCTAATAAGATGTGTTGTTTTGTTTGAGTATAACAACTAATTTGACATAAGGCAAGCAAAATAGGCAAAAGACTGCTTTTGTCATATTTCTGTAACAATTTTGCAATATTATTGCATTATGTTTTGTCAGAACTTTTTAGCGTTGGTTTCCGGATTTGAACTTTTTCAGCTGCAGCAAGGCTGAAGCATGCTGCTGTTTTTGAGTATTGCCGGCATTATTATAGTGGCTGAAGCCGGACAGTTTGCCGTTATGCAGCTGCATAGCCATCTTTTTAGCGCCTGCACCTTTATTGCCGACTGCTAAAATATCTTTAACAAGCTTCTTTTGAGCTTCGTCAGAAAGCTTTTGCTTAGCGCTGAAAGCATGATTTAAGGATGATTTTAAGCCGTATTGGTCGTACATTACTTTTGCATAAGCGGCTTTTTCTACGCTGATGTCCTGCGGCAGGCTGAAATTTCCGGCGGCAATCTGCTTTTCAATCTTTTGATACAGCAGGTCGCGTTTAGCTTTAGAAGTCAAAAGCTCAATCGTGTTGTCATAGTAGTTTTTCCAGATTTTTTCGGCAGAAGACGGCTTAGGCGCCGTGGTTTGGCTTTGCTGCTGAACCGGAGCTGTAAACTCAGCCGTTTTAGCTTCGGCTTTTTTAGGCGTATATTGTTTTACAGTAATGGTGTTGTGCTTGGCAACCGGAGCTTTATTTGCAGTTTTAATCCCCAAAAAGCCGATAAGTCCGATACCGGCAATAACTGCAGCGGCTTTAAGCTTGTTTTTGGCTGCGGAAAGTTTTTTCTTTAATCCGGAAAAAATAGAAACTTTTGCCGCTTTGGCAGCAGGCTTGGCTGAAACAGCTTGCGGCTGCGCTTTTGCTTTATGTTGTGTTTTTGCTTTAGGCTGGGCTTTGGTTTGCATCTGTGCCTGCGGTCTGATAATGCTTAGAGCTTGTTGGTCAAGCTTTTGAATAGCATTATAAATTTCTGAATCTTCATAAAGATGTCCGCCGACCGTATTAAAATATTCTTTGGTTAAGGCAATGTCTTTGTTTGGCACAACCGTTAAATTGCGAAGAATATTTGCAGCATAAACTTCAGCGGCGCGGCTCATGTTATCAAGCTCTATCATGGTATCTGCATCCGAAGTATTTTTCTTTAATTTACGGTAAGTCTTGCATTTTTTCTGCAGTTCTTTCTCTGTCAGCGCTTTATATTCGTCTTTTGCGCCGAAAATTTTCTGCCAAAGAGTTTTTTGGCTTTCATTGATATAAGATGTAACGTCAAATTTTACCTGTTTTTGCAGTTTAGCCAGATACTCGGGTTTATGATAACCTCCGAAGGCGTTGATATACATAGCAAAAGGTCTTTTCAGCTCGCTGCTGAGAATCAGTCGGTTGTTTTTGAAATCAGACAAAATAGTTAAGGCTTTTTGTTCCAGTATTTCTCGTGTATTATATTTCTTTTCGGAAAAATCGCCTTTAAATGTTTTTTGATAGTTTTTTACATCGCGCAAAAGTTCTTTGGCTGTAAGTTCTGTATTCATCTTTTTTTCACTCTTTTCTTTAATTCTTTACCGATTCTTAATTCTTGGCTATAATATGTCAAAATCATCTTTTTGTCAATAATCTTGTACAAAAAAACGCCCCGAAAAGGGACGTTGCGCTAAAAAACGGAATAATTAAATATCCAAAGCTTTGCGGTAGGTGTCTACAACCAATTCCTGCTCATCGCGGTCGGCGGCGTTCATTTTGCGCAGTTTCAAAACAGTACGCATTGCTTTTACGTCAAAGCCTGCAGATTTTGCTTCGGCAAAAATATCGCGGATATCACTCTGAATACCTTTCTTTTCTTCTTCCAAACGCTCAATTCTTTCAATCAGCGAACGCAAACGGTCAACAGCTACGCCGCCGACTTCTGCAGTTACATTTTCTTCTGCCATTGTTTTTTCTCCTTAAAAAATTTGTCTGTAGTGTTTGTAGCAAACAAAATTTGTTTTGACAAGTGGAATTTTTATCTAAAAATTATCTTTAAACTAACAAGTTTTTAACCTATATGTGTGTATAGTTATTGCAAAATTTAACATTATGAGGAAAAAAATAATGCCTATTGATACACATACAAAAATTTTAGCCACCGTAGGGCCGGCAACCGCTTCGGAAGAAATGCTTGAAAAGCTGGTGCAGTCCGGTGTTGACGCCTTTCGTTTTAACTTTAGCCACGGCACTCATGAAGAGCATGCCGAACGCTATCAAACCGTGCGCAAGCTGGCTGAAAAATATAAGCGCCACTTAACGGTTATTGCCGATATGCAAGGCCCTAAACTGCGTGTCGGTACTTTCAAAACCGATAAAGTCCTGCTTAAGAACGGCAGCACTTTTGTTTTGGATATGGATGAAAAGCCCGGCGATGAAACTCGTGTTATGCTGCCGCATAAAGAAATTTTTGACGCGGTTAAGACCGGCGATATGCTGCTGCTGAACGATGGCAATATTGAACTTAAAGTCATCAAAAAAGACGGCTACAGAATGGAAACCGAAGTTATTGTCGGCGGTTATTTGTCAGCGCATAAAGGCGTAAATCTGCCAAACGTCAAACTGCCGATTTCTGCCATTACCGAAAAAGATAAAGTGGATTTGCAGTTTGCGCTTTCTTTGGGTGTGGATTGGGTTTGCCTTTCGTTTGTGCAAAGCGTTGAAGACGTGCGCAATGCCCGCAAGCTTATCGGCGACAAAGCTTGGATAATTTCTAAGCTGGAAAAGCCAAGTGCTATTACCGAATTGGACGATATTATCAAAGAATCGGACGGCATTATGGTAGCCCGCGGCGATTTGGGCGTAGAATGCCCGATTCAGACTGTGCCGGTGCTGCAGAAGCGTATTGTTAAAACTTGCCGCAAATATGCGCGTCCGGTGATTGTAGCTACCCAAATGCTGGAATCTATGATTAACAATCCGACTCCGACCAGAGCTGAAGTTTCTGATGTGGCAACCGCGGTTTATGACGGCGCCGATGCCGTTATGCTTTCAGCTGAAACCGCAACCGGCAGCTATCCGGCCGAAACGGTTTCGATGATGCACCATATTATCACACAGGTGGAAAACGACCGTTCTTATTATTCATTTATTCAGCGTGACAAAGACTTGTCCGGCTGTGAGGATATGGCCGACGCTATTACCTATGCCGCCAGTGAAATGTCGGATGTTTTGCCGAATGTGGCCGCTGTTGTGACCTATACTGCTTCCGGCTTTACCACTTTGTCTATGGCGCGCGAGCGTCCGGATTTGCCGATTTTGGCGGTTACCATGTCTTTGGAAGTTGCCCGCCGTATGGGTATTGTCTGGGGTGTAAAGAGTGTGGTAAATCAAGAAGTTTTCCAAAACTTTGACCGTATGGAGCAAACAGCGGTGGAAGTTGCTCAAGAAAGCAAGCTCGGCAAAAAAGGCGATTATTTGATTATCACTGCCGGATATCCGATTGGGCAGAAGGGGATGACTAATTTGATTCACACCGTCCAAATATAAAAATCACATCTAGCAGCGCATCTAGCGCCAAAACTGCGAAAGAGAGAAAATTCACGTACTTCTGTGTACGCTAAAATTTTCTCTCTTCTGGTTTTAACGCTATCTACACTACTATCTGCAATTTTTTTGATTAGGTAAGAGACTCGCTGCACCAAGATTCACGGGACAAGCCCGTGAATGACGGTAAAAAATGAGAGCAAGAATTAAACCTCGCCCCCTGCGGGAGAGGTCGGCACTTTAGTGTCGGGTGAGGGGTATTATAAAATATTTTGTATAAAGCTAAAAAAACACCCCTGATAAAAAATCAGAGGTGCTTTTTTGATTAGTCATCCAAAAACGGATGTGTCATAACCGTGCGGTAGTTGTGCGTAAATTCACTTTTAACCGCTTCTACCCTAAATCTCGGAGCCATTTGCCTGAAATAGAGATTCTTCTCGCGAAACAGCTCAACGCATTTGTTTAGGTTGATTTTCTGATTGCGGCTTTTAGCCAGCCAATCCAATGTTTTCAAAAACAGTCCAACCGGTTTCATCAGGCTCAAATTCTGCGGAATTTGCTGAATGACATAGTTCAGAGGCTTGCCGGTAGTGTCCATATCCTCAATGATTTTGTTCAAATCATGCACAATACTGCCAATCAGGCGCGTTGTTTGGATATATACCACATCATTTTTAGAGTCCGGCTCCAGCTTATCGACTAACAAGTCGTGCGCATATTCGGTCAAGTCCCAGCCGATGTCGTCATTCATCTGTTGGCCGAAAAGGTAAGTTTTGTTGTCCTTTTTGCGGGCTTCATCCAAATCGGCAATAGCCGGCTGGACGGAATCCGGAGCAATCGCCAGACAGACCGGCAGCATCAGCGGCAGCTTGTCGCGGTAAAAATGTATCAGCGTTGCAAACGCGTTCAGCGGCTTGTCCGGCTTGGTCAAAGCGGCGCAGTCCCAGTCAATGTACATTTGCACCAGCTGCTGTAATTTGCTTTGCGGATAGTCAACATGGTGTGACTGATGGCTGCGGTGAAGGCGCTGAATCTGCTCTTCATCAAGCCAAGGCACAGCGTATAAAAGCAGCTTGTCGCAATCGTGCAGCCAGCCGGAAAGCGAGTAGCGTCCGGTCAAATAGTGTTCGCGTTCCAAAAAGGCCAGGTTATGCTCAAGCGTATAAGCTTCATCCGGAATGCGCCAAAAACTGTTCGGCTGCCATTTGGCACTGATTTTACCCAAAACCTGTTTACTGAAATCATTTAAAAAATGTATAGCCATAAATATAAAAAATTAAAAATTTGTAATTGTTTTTAATATACAGTTTATAAAAGAAAAGTCAAGCGTTTTGTCTAAAATTGTCCGAATACAAATAAAGACCGTATTTCTACGGCCTTTAGCAAAACTGTGATATTTTTTATTCCAAATTGCCGAGCAGGCGGTTTTTAACTACGTCTCCGACTTTTATATTGTTGGCTTTAACTTGTCCGGCATTGACTTCCAACACGGCGCGCGGACGTTTCGGCGGATAAATTCCGTCTGTTGAATAAGGCTTGGCGTTTTCATAAATGTAAAAAATTTTGCCGGCGGCATCAATAAAAATCATATCCAGCGGAATAAGGGTGTCTTTCATCCACATAGCAACGTCTATATCTTGCGGAACAATGTTTACATCCATAATCAAGCCGGAATCTTCGGCCAGCGAGCTGCGTCCCATCAAGCCTTGATAAAGCAGTTCTTTCGTGTCGGCAACTTCAACATTATATTCATATTGCGCATTTTCAGACTGAATAATCAATTTTTCGGTTTTGTTATCATCTTTTTTAGAGCAGGCAGCTGCCAAAACCAAAGCTGATAACGCAAAAACTTTTAATAACTTATACATAATTTCTCCTTATTCAGTATTAACACTGAAAAACAGTATAGCAAATTTTTTATCAAATTCAATACCAAAAAGCAGAATATACTTGTTATAAAATAAATTTTAAGGCTTGTCACGCTCAAGTATTTTTAGTAAAATGCAGCAAAATTAACAAAATACGGAGGTGCAGGATGAAAGCGCTTGGTTTATTGGTATGTGCTGGTTTAATGTTGGGCGGGTGCGCCGATTTGCTTAACGGCAGGCCGTGCCGGTATCAGCCCAAAGAAGTTGTTCCTGTTGTGCATATTCAAAAAACGCCGAAAACAAAAAAGCTGGCGCAGGTTATTTATTTTGCTGACGGCAGTGCTGATTTGACCGAAGCCGAAAAACACAGTTTAAGTTTGGTTGCGCAAAAAGCCCGGCAGCTGAATGCCGATATAAAAGTTATGGGGCATGCTTCAAGCCGCACCAAGCCGGTTTCGGTGGTGAAGCATACAATGATTAACCTGAATATTTCCAATCTCCGCGCCGTCAATGTTATAAATGTTTTGGCCGCAGACGGCGTGCCTTTGCACAAAATGCGCTACGAGGCGCTTTCGGACAGCAGTCCGGCCGAGCCTGAGGTAAATGCCAAAGCCGAGGCTCTAAACCGCCGTGTTGAAATTTTTTATGTATATTAAGGTTTTTGGCGGCAAATGGAAGATAAAGAAGTATCTTTAGGCGGAAATATTTGGAAATTGGCGGCTGTGGATGACGGCTTGGCCGATAGAATGGCTTTGGCCTATAATCTGCCTAACTTTTTGGCTCGTTTATTGTGCGTGCGGGAAGTGGCTTTTAATGAGGTGAATAATTTTATTAACCCCAAGGTGCAGAATCTGATGCCGGATCCGTATGTGCTTAAAGATATGCAAAAAGCAGCCGAACGAGTGGCGCAGGCAATATTGAATAACGAAAAAATCGCGATTATCGGCGATTATGACGTGGACGGAGCAACGTCGACTTCCGAGCTGACCAGATTTTTCAGAGCTGTCGGGATAAATCCGCAGATTCATATTCCAAGCCGTGAAGAAGGGTATGGGCCGAGCGATTTGGCTTTCAACGAATTTAAAGAAACCGGAACAAAACTGGTTATTACCATAGATTGCGGTACAACCGCTTTTGATGTTTTGAACCGAGCTGCGGAAAACGGGTTTGAAATAATAGTTATCGACCATCATGAAGCAGAAGCAAAACTGCCGGCAGTTTATGCGGTAGTAAATCCCAAGCGGCTGGATGAAGACAATCAATATCCGTATTTGTCCTATATGTCGGCAGTGGGTGTCGGGTTTATGTTTTTGGTTGCTCTAAACCGCGTGTTGCGCAGCCAAGGATTTTATCAAACCTGCCAAGCACCGGATTTGATGAGCTTATTGGATTTGGTGGCATTGGGCACAGTGTGCGATGTTGTGCCTTTGCTTGGATTAAATCGGGCTTATGTGCGGCAGGGGCTGAAAGTGATGGCTCAGCAGCGCAATATGGGATTGAAAAGCCTGCTGAAAGTTTCGGGCGTGGAAAGTGCTCCGAGTGCGTATCATCTGGGGTTTGTCCTGGGGCCGCGTATCAACGCCTGCGGGCGGGTAGGCGATGCGTCTTTGGGCAGCCGGCTGCTTTGCACCGAAAATGAGACGGAAGCTCAGATGCTGTCCGAAAAGTTTAATGCTTTTAATGCCGAGCGCAAAGATATAGAAAATTATGTGCTGCTGCAAGCTATAGAGCAGGTTGAGGGTACGGCTCAGGAATATCCTATTGCTTTTGCCTACGGCGATGACTGGCATCAGGGGGTAATCGGCATTGTGGCCGGAAAGCTGAAAGAACGCTATAATGTTCCGGCGTTTGTGATGTCGGTAGAACCGGATGAAGTTAAAGGCTCGGCGCGTTCGATTGAAGGCATAGATTTGGGCGCATTGATTATTGCCGCTAAGGAAAAAGGCGTGATAACCGGCGGCGGCGGACATATTATGGCGGCCGGATTTTCGCTGAAAACCGAACAGATACCGGAATTTAAAAAATTTGTCGGCGAATATGTGGAAAAGCAATTAGGCAAAGAAAAAATTATTCCGGAAATAAAAATAGATTTGGCCTTGTCTTTGCAGGGAGTAACCGAAGAATTTGCCGATGGTTTGGCTAAGCTGGAACCTTACGGCGCCGGAAATCCCGAGCCGGTTATTTTGCTGAAAAGCGTAAATATCGGCAGAGCGCGTTTGGTAGGCAGCGGCCATGTCAGCTGTTTTTTAAGCTCTCCGTACGGAGGAAGTCTGAAAGCTATTGCCTTTAGGGCGGCAGATAATGAAATCGGCAGCGCAATGCTGAACGGCAACGGCGAACTGTTTGATGTGGTCGGGCAAATAAAAACAGATGTTTGGCAGGGACGCAAGACAATTCAGATGATTATTAACGATATAAAAAGAGTTGGATAATGAAAGAGGAAAAAATTGAAGAAGCCTCACGCAAGGTGGGCAGTAAAATAAAAAGCTATTTCTTTACGGGCATTGTGGTAACGGCGCCGGTAGCGATTACGGTATATATGTCATATCATCTTTTGATATGGATTAACGATGTTACCAGCCGTTTGGTGCCGAAACAGTGGACAATCGGCGATTTTGTGCCGTATGCGGTGCCGGGGGCCGGTTTGGTGCTGCTGATAGTGGCGATGATTATCATCGGTATGCTTACAACCGGCTATGTCGGCAAGTTTTTTGTGCGCTTATGGGAAGCTTTGGTGCGTAAAATGCCGATTGTTTCCAGTATTTATTCGCTGATGAAACAGATTTTTGAAACATTTTTATCGCAGAAAACCCGCTCGTTCAGCGAGGTGGTTTTGGTGGAATATCCGCGCAAAGGGCTGTGGACAATCGCTTTTGTCAGCAAAGACGAAACCGGAGGCGAGGTTGATGCCAAAATCAAAAACAAAACAATCAGCATTTTTGTGCCGACTACTCCGAACCCGACTTCCGGCTTTTTGATTTTTGTACCGGAAAATGATGTGGTTAAGTTGGATATGAGTGTTGAAGAAGGTATCAAATATGTTATATCGTGCGGTATAGTCGCACCGACAGAATTAGAAGATAGGATAAAAAAATAATGAAAAAAACAGGACTACTGCTTGCTTTGCTGCTTTTGAGCGTTAAACCTGCCGCAGCTGGGACTTTGGCTGAATGGGGAAAATTTTTGGCAGAAGATATAAAAGATATCAGCTGCCGGCATAATTATGATGTTTATCTGCCGTTTTATGCTTGGCACAACCGTTTGACTTACGATCAGGAGCATATTGATAAATATAATGAAAATGCCTGGGGTTTCGGCTTGGGCATTTCACATACCAATGACGAGCACACTTGGTCCGGTTTATATGCCATGGGCTTTAAAGATTCCAACTCGTATTTGGAAACATATTTCGGCTACGCCCGCCAATGGAACTGGACGGCCGGCGATGAAAATCAGTGGAGCGCCGGAATCGGCTATACCTTAGGCTTAACCCAGCGCCACGAATACGCTTATATTCCGGTGCCGCTGCCGCTGCCTTTGTTCGGCGTTGGCTATCGCAACGTTAATTTGCAGGCAGCGTATGTGCCGGGGATTAAAAATGACGGCAACGTTTTGTTTGTGTTCACTCGTTTTAGTTTTTAGTTTGTTGTAAGGAGCAAAATTATGGAACAGAAAGTTATAAAAGTCGGTAAAGTTGAAATCGGCAATAAACTGCCTTTGGCAATTATCGCCGGCCCGTGTCAAATTGAAAGCCGCCAGCATGCAATTTTTATTGCCGGCAAAATGGTGGAAATTACTAAAAAACTCGGTGTTCCGTATATTTTCAAGGCTTCTTTTGATAAGGCCAACCGCACTTCGATTAACGGCGCGCGCGGCGTGGGATTGGAAGAAGGCATGCGCACTTTTGAAGAAATCCGTAAATTATATCCGGATTTGCCGCTTTTGACCGATATTCATGAACGCGAGCAATGTCCGATTGTGGCTCAATATGTGGATATGCTGCAGATTCCGGCTTTTTTGTGCCGTCAGACCGATTTGGTGGTGGCTGCGGCTAAAACCGGCAAAGTGGTTAATATTAAAAAAGGTCAGTTTTTAGCGCCTTGGGATGTAAAAAACATTGTTAAAAAAGTTGAAGATTCCGGCAACTTTAACATTTGCGTGACCGAACGCGGCACCAGCTTCGGCTATAACACTTTGGTAACCGATATGCGGGCTTTTCCGCAAATTGCCAAAGATTGCGGCTATCCGCTGATTTTTGACGCCACTCACTCGGTTCAGCAGCCGGGAGGACTTGGCGGCTGCACCGGCGGCCAGCGTGAGTTTGCTCCGGTTTTGGCGCGCGCAGCGGTGGCTGTGGGCGTGGCTGCGGTATTTATGGAAACGCATGAAAATCCGGAAAAGGCTTTGTCTGACGGACCAAACTCCATTTATCTGTCGGATATGGAAAGAGTTATCAGCGAGCTGATGGCGTTTGACAAGGTTAATAAATCTATCATACACGAGTATTAAGCTAAAATGCAGTTCAGTGGCGAGGGATATATAATAAAGCTGAAAAATCACGGCGAAAAGTCGATGATTGCTACTTTAGTATGTCCCGAGCACGGCAAAATTGTCGGTTTTATTAACGGAGCGCAC
>CAVGVF010000016.1:0-9927 GCA_963632615.1 uncultured Eubacteriales bacterium | reverse complement strand
GCAAACGCGGCTTGGGTGTTTATCAGCTGGGCAATTATATTTCTTTCAATGCTTATGCGCGGGTGGAAGAAAATATGCTGAGTCTGAAAGGCGTGGAGCTGGTGGAATCGCATACGGCTGATTTTATGCTTGATACCGATAAAATCGGCGCGCTTTCTTCGCTTTGTCGGCTGTTGGATGTCTGTGTGGCAGAAAATGATGATTTAGGCCGTTTTTACAAAGTGATAAAAGATTTCTTTCAGCATATACATGAAGACAACTGGCTGGTATATTATTCATTTTTTGAATATTATCTGCTGGATTTTTTGGGTGTGGGGCTGGATGTCAGCGAATGCGCCGTAACCGGTAAAACCAGCGATTTATCGTATATATCTCCCAAAACCGGACGCGCCGTCTGCGCTAAAGTCGGCGAGCCGTATAAAGACAGATTATATGCCTATCCGCACTATATTGTGGATAAAAACTATCGTCCGCAGCGTGCCGAAGTGGCTGATTTGCTGGCAATGACCGGCGGATTTTTAACAAAAAATTTTTTAGCCGGACATAACTTGCAATTACCGAAAAAACGTGCTAATTTGCTGAACATTGTTAAAAAATATCAGATGAAAATGTAGGTGAAAAATGGTTGAAGAAAATGCCAAAATAAAAGATGTGCAACTGGGCGAGGAACTTAGCAAACGCTATTTGTCGTATGCCATGTCAACCATTGTTTCGCGTTCGCTGCCGGATGTCCGCGATGGCTTGAAGCCGGTGCACCGCCGTTTGATGTATGCAATGCGTCAGCTGCACTTAGATCCGAAAAACGGCTTTAAGAAATGTGCCCGCGTGGTCGGCGATGTTATCGGTAAATATCACCCGCACGGCGACACGGCGGTTTACGGCGCCATGGTGCGTTTGGCGCAGGATTTTTCGGTGCGCTATCCGCTGGTTGACGGGCAGGGTAATTTCGGCAATATTGACGGCGACGGCGCAGCGGCTATGCGTTATACCGAAGCTCGCTTGACCGAATTTGCCATGGATTTGATGGACGGTTTAAACGATGATGCCGTTGATTTTATGGATACATACGACGGCGAAGACAGCGAACCGGTGGTAATGCCGGCGATGGTGCCGAACTTGCTGTGCAACGGCTCTATGGGTATCGCCGTGGGTATGGCAACCAACATTCCGCCGCATAATTTGAGCGAAATCAGTGATGCTTTGCTGTATCTGATTGAAAATCCCGATTGTGATGACGAGCCGTTGGTACGCCGTTTGAAAGGGCCGGATTTTCCGACCGGCGGCGTGATTATTGATTCGTTTGACACCATTTTGAATAACTATAAGCAAGGCAAGGGCAGTTTTCGTATCCGCGCCAAGTGGACAACCGAAGACTTGGGACACGGGCAATATCAAATTGTGGTGACGGAAATCCCGTATCAGGTTATCAAATCCAAACTGATTGAAAAAATCGCCGAATTGCTGCTGAATAAAAAGCTGCCGTTTTTGAGCGATGTACGCGATGAATCGGCGCAGGATGTGCGTATTGTGCTGGAACCGAAAAACCGCACTGTTGACGCTGCTATGCTGATGGAGCAATTATTCCGCCAAACCGATTTGGAAGCCAAATTCAATATGAATATGAACGTGCTGGATTTGGATTGCGTGCCGAGAGTGATGAGCATCAAAGAAGTGCTGCATGACTATTTGGTGCACCGCAACGCGGTTTTGCTGCGTAAAATCAAATTCCGCCTGAGCAAAATCAACGCCAGATTGGAGATTTTGGAAGGCTATTTGACCGCGTATTTGAATTTGGACGAGATTATCCGTATTATCCGCGAGGAAGACGAACCGAAAAAGGTTATGATGGCAGAATTTAAGCTGACAGATAATCAAGCGGAAGCTATTTTGAATATGAAGCTGCGCAATTTGCGCAAGCTGGATGAAGAGCAAATTAACGCCGAGCATTCGGATTTGCTGGAAGAAAAAGCCAAGCTGGAAATTTTGCATGACGATGAGGCTCAGCGTTGGAAAGCTATTGCCGAAGAAATAAAAAAAACTAAAGAAAAATACAGTAAAAAAACAGCCTTAGGGCGCCGCCGCACCGAATTTGCCGAAGCTCCGGCGGATATAGACGTTCCGGTGGAAGCGCTGATTGAAAAAGAGCCGATTACGGTTATTTTGTCGCAAAAAGGCTGGATACGCTGCATTAAAGGCCACGCTGATTTGAATGATGACTTTAAGTTCAAAGACGATGATGCCTTGCTGTATGCTATACATGCTCAGACTACCGATAAAATTGTGCTGCTGGATAATAAGGGCAAGTTCTTTAATATCGCAGCAAAGGATATTCCTAGCGGCCGCGGTTTCGGGCAGCCGGTGCGCCTGATGATAGATTTAGCCAATAATGATGAAGTTATTTCTATGTTTGTCTATGAGCAGGGTACAAGTTATTTGATTGCTTCGGATAAAGGCTACGGCTTTATTGTTGATGAAAATCATCTGTTGGCGCAGACCCGCAGCGGACGCAAAATTATGAATGTGGCTGACGGCGAAAATATGAAATTCTGTCTGCCGATGACCGGCGATTATGTGGCTGTAGTCGGCGAAAACCGCCGTTTGCTGGTGTTTAAGGCCGAGGAGATTCCGACTATGGCGCGCGGTCACGGCGTCTTGCTGCAAAAGTATAAGGACGGCAATATCTCGGATATTCAAATTTTCAAGGGCGAGGAAGGTTTCAGCTATAACCGCGCCGGCGGAATCAGCACCGAAAAAGAGCTTATCGGCTGGCTGGGTCACAGAGCGCAGATTGGCAAAGTTGTGCCGTTCGGCTTCCCGAAGAGCAATAAATTTCTAAAATAATCAAAGAAAGTCTGCGCTTGGTTCGCAGATTTTTTTTGCACTAATTTAAACTTGACAAAAACAATCAAGCTCGCTACTCTATAAACATAATTTGTATTATTAACTTTTATATTTTTGTTATGGGACAGTTATCTAAATTTGCAACGCCTATGCCTTTGGTATATGCTGACGGCAGCAATCTTTTGATTGTTTCGGAATTGGATTTGTCTAATAAGGACAATCTGATTGGTATTAAACTGGACAGATTTACATTGTCTTTAACGCAGGATAGGGTTTCTTGGTATAACGCCTATTGGATGATTGAGCAGAATTGCTTGCTGCACAAAACTCCGCGTTTGCCGGATGAAACAGACTGCTACGATATGATGCGCAATGTCGATAAAATCAATGCTACCTTGCAGATTTTGAAAGAGCAGGGTATTCGCGCTGATTTGCTTGATGCTGAGGGGATTTATTGGCTGCGCAAGGAATATTCGCATGTTAAGGCATTTGCTTATATGATGAAAGAGCGTCTGAATACCTTGCGTGAAAAGTTTGATGATGATTCTTGCTGGGCCAGAATGATTTGGTATAACTAAATTTTTATGTCTATGAGTTCAAAAAATTCTAAGTTTTTTGTTATGGCAGCTTCTTTGTATAAGCAGCTTTCTAAGCCGGAATTTTTTAAGCTGGATTTTGAAAAGCTGCAGGGAGCGCTGCTTCATTATGAAGCCTTAAAATTGACAAAGGCACTGATTCAAAACAGAAAAACGCCTTTGCTGTTTCCGTCAAACAATGCGGCGGATGTACTGCAATTTATGGCTGAACATTCGTATGGAACGGGCAATGATTTTTGTCATTGCTACTGTTCGCAGGACGAATTATGGAAAATGGTGCAGGCAGAAAATGACTACAATTGGTTTAAGGCCGCTGTTTCTGCCGATAAAGCTGATGATGTTTTAGGAAAATGGGCGGGTCTTATTACCGACTATGTCGCGTCTCGCGGCAATTTTCCTAAGTCGCGCAAAAACATGTATGTGGCTGTGCTGACTGTGGATATTGAAGCTTTTGGAATGGTTTGCTCCTCAGCTTTCTTTTGCTGCTCTTTTTTGAAAACTATGAAATTGCATGAATAACATTAAAAGAAACTTCCGATATTTGTTATCGGGAGTTTTTTTGTTAAATTGGAATTTGACAAAAATAAAAAAATAGGTTATACAATAACCATAATATTTATTATTTATTTTATTTTTTTGTTTATGATTGATGTTAAAAAATTTGTAAAAACTGTCAAAGAGTTTAATTCTCAGTTGACAGCAATGGCATTTCCCGGCTGTGATTATGACTTTATTAACAGAGTTATAGTGTATTATTTTGTACACAACAATGCCGGTATTATGTTTCCTGATAAAGACGTTGCAACGTTGTTTGATACGTCAGATGCAAATAGCGGCTTTAGAGCTTTTGAGGTAGATAAAGACGCTTTTTTGAAAATGATATCATCCGATGAGGATTATGTTCATTTCAAATCTTTGGTTTTGCCTAAGAACGGCGATAAGCTTCTTGAAAAATGGTGCCGCATGATTCGCAGTACTGTTGACAGCAGTGTTAAATCAACGATGTCGACAAAGCTCCGGAGAGATTCTCTTCCGGAAAAAATCATTGAGGCAATGGTGGCTAAAGGTTTGTATAAATCTGCTGAAGAAGCACAAGACAGCTATATAGAGTCTCAGAAGCTGACAAAGTTTATTATGGGAACTTTTATATTTATGAATGCAAGCTCTTATCTTTTTGGCTTTTTCAAAGAACAAGCCAAAAAGAAGAATGCTTGAAACAGCAACAAAAAACTTCCGATATTTTGTATCGGAAGTTTTTTTTCTTATTCAAAGTTTTCAACGCTACGGTGATGTGTTTCAAAATCCTTTACCACAATCGTGGTTACATCAGCCTTGGAATATTTTTGAAAAATCAAGCCGTGCCCAAGACATTGCCCAACGTTGATATTAAATTCCGTTCCGCATTCATTCAGGTAGTCTGCCTGTGAAATCGGGTCGCAGGACGGACCTTTCAACTCCGGCGAAATGGTTTCGCCTTCTAAACCGCTGTCGCGGCAGCTCATCGAATATACTTCAAATCCGGCTTGCTCTAAAATTTCTTTAAGGTGGGCCGCATATTTCTGCATAAAAAAGCAGTTAGCAATGCCAAGTTTGTGATATCCGCTGAGCTTTGCAAAATCAATCAGTTCTTTCAGGCGCGATTTATTGCAGGCGAGGGCTGAAATATTCATTCTTTTGATGTCATCATCCGTGTATTCTGTCATATAAATCTCCTTAGAACTGATTGATTTAGAAGGTCTATTGGTCTAGGAACGAACGCAGGCGCTTAGAGCGGCTAGGGTGTTTCAGCTTGCGCAAAGCCTTGGCCTCAATCTGGCGGATACGTTCACGCGTAACGTTGAATTGCTTGCCGACTTCTTCCAAAGTGTGATCGGTGTTCATGCCGATACCGAAACGCATACGCAAAACGCGCTCTTCTCTTGGTGTCAGAGAAGACAGAATTTTGGTGCAGGTTTCTTTTAAGTTGGAATGAATAGCCACATCCAAAGGCTGCAAAGCGCTTTCATCGGCAATAAAATCGCCCAGTGAAGAATCTTCTTCATCGCCGACCGGAGCCTCCAGGCTGACCGGTTCTTTGGCAATTTTCATTACCTTACGGATTTTATCCAAAGGCATAGACAAGCGTTTGGCCAATTCTTCAGGCACCGGCTCGCGTCCCATTTCCGAAAGCATCTGCCGTGAAGTGCGCACCAGTTTGTTGATTGTTTCAATCATGTGAACCGGGATACGGATTGTACGGGCTTGGTCGGCAATAGAACGGGTAATAGCCTGTCTGATCCACCAGGTTGCATAGGTAGAAAACTTGTAGCCGCGGCGATATTCAAATTTATCTACGGCTTTCATCAAACCGATGTTGCCTTCTTGAATCAAATCCAAAAACTGCATGCCGCGGTTTGTATATTTTTTAGCAATAGAAATAACCAAGCGCAAGTTGGCTTCTATCATTTCTTTTTTAGCGCGTTCAGCTTCGCGTTCGCCTTTTTTGATGGTGTCGACCATTTTGCGGTATTCGCTTATCGGCAGACCGCATTCCTGAGCCATTTGCGCCACATTGCTGCGTATTTCAATTATCTCATCTTTATATTTTGAAATAAACGCTGCCCAATGCTTATCTTTTTTGAGTGAAATTTTTTCGAGCCAATTCGGATCCAGCTCAGATTTTTGATAAGCATCCAAAAAGTCTTCGCGTTTGATTTTGCAGGCGAGGGCATAGCGCAAAAGCTTTCCTTCCTGTCCCATCAGACGTTTGTTCATTTCATTAAGCTGTTCCACCAGCTGTTCAACTTTATTGCTGTTCAGGTGGATTGAGCTCATCAGTTCAACCAGCTCTTTTTTGAGTTTAAGATATTTTTTCTCGGTTGCCGGTATAATTTTGCGTCCGGCCAAAATTGCTGCCATACGCTGGCTTTGCACTTTTTTCAAGTCATCATAGTAGCTGGCTATTTTGTTCAAAGTTTCCAAAACAGGCTCCAGCAGCATGCTTTCCATGGCAGAAACAGAGGTGGAAACGTGTCCGGCGCCTTCGCCGTCTTCTTCCTCGCTGCTTTCGCTGTTTTCGTCTTCATCGTCCAGACTTTCCATACCGTCGTCGGCATCTTCCATATCGTCGGCAACATCGCTGTCAAGCTCAATGTCTGTGTCTAAATCATCATCAATTTCATCCAGATTTTTTTCATTGAGTTCTTTGGTAACTTTTTCCAAGTCATCAACTCCGGTGTTTTCCGGCTCATCGTCATAGACCATGGCTTCGGTATCGTCACCGTACATAACTTCCAAATCAACAATATCGCGCAGCTGCATTGTTCCGGCAACCAGCTCATCGCGCCAATCAGAAATGGCTTTAATAGTCATCGGGCTTTCGCAAAGTCCGCCTATCATCACGGTTTTGCCGGCTTCAATACGCTTTGAAATAGCGATTTCGCCTTCGCGGGAAAGCAGCTCGACCAGCCCCATTTCTTTCAAATACATACGAACCGGATCATCGGAATGACCGACATCTTTGGCGTCAATATTTCCGACTTCGGCATCGCTGTCGTCATCATTTTCATAATCGTATTCGTTAGAGTCTTCCTCTTCATTTTCATCAACATCCGAATCGGAGATAATGTTGATGCCCATATCAGAGATAGAAGACATAATATCTTCAAGTTTGTCGGAAGACTGTTTATCCGGCGGAAGGACTTTATTAAGCTCTTCCATTGTGATATATCCAAGATTTTTACCTTTGGCGAGAAGGTGTCTGAAGGCTGTACTCATAGCTTCGGTATTAACGGAGTCTGCGCCATCGTTTTCGTACAAGTCTTGATTTTCTTTATCTGACATAACGTTCCTTAAAAAAATCGATTTTTATCCATAAAGGACAACATAAATTGCTAGCGACTAATTTTTAGTTAATTTTATTTAATTTGTCAATATGTGCTTTTCAATATTCGTCAATTTTTTAACAAATTTAATTTAGCTTGCATTTATAAAATGATGTTTTATGCTTTGAACAATATTCAGACAGAGGGATTTTAAAGACAATTAAAATGAAGCAAGATAAACAGCCATATTTTAAAAGTATAATTATAGGCGCCGGAGCTTCCGGTTTGATGTGTGCAGCTCATATCGCCGATGAGGGGAGCGTGCTGATATTGGAAAAGCAGCCGCAGATTGCCGCTAAGGTTAAAATTTCCGGCGGCGGCAGATGTAATTTTACGAATCTCGGCGCGGCTGCGGCTAATTATCTTTGCACGAACAAACATTTTGTGAAATCGGCGCTGGCGCGTTTTACGCCGCAGGATATCGTAAAAATTATGCAGCAAAATCATCTGAAGTTTGAAGAACGGCAAAACGGGCAGCTGTTTGCATTCAGCGCCGCCGATGTTGTCGGAATGCTGTGGAAAAGGTGTGCGGAGAAAAAAGTAAAACTTCAAACAAATTGCGAGATAAACCAAGTCAGCAAGGTAAATGATATTTTTCGGATTGAAACAAACTGCGGCGTTTTTGCCAGTGAAAATTTGATTGTGGCCAGCGGCGGCGTTTCGTATCCTAAAATCGGAGCTACGGATTTTGGATATAAAATCGCCGGCCAATTCGGGCATAAAATTATAAATCCGCATCCGGCGCTGGTCGGGTTGACGGCTCCGGCCGATATGCGTTCTTTTTTCTCGGAATCGGCCGGTATTTCCGTACCGGCGGCTATAACTGTCAATAAGAAAAAAATCTGCGGCGATTTGCTGTTTACGCATTTGGGAATATCCGGGCCGGCCGTGCTGAACGCTTCGCTTTATTGGCAA
Organism: uncultured Eubacteriales bacterium; assembly: GCA_963632615.1. Taxonomy (GTDB): domain Bacteria; phylum Pseudomonadota; class Alphaproteobacteria; order RF32; family CAG-239; genus RUG410. The sequence continues at coordinate 1,712 of CAVGVF010000016.1, read as the reverse complement.
AACGGGCAAACGCTGTATATAGATTTTTTGAACGGTCAGAGCTTTGAAAAATTAGCGGAACAGCAATCTAAAAAGAACGTAAGTCAAATACTCAGCATGGTTTTGCCGGCAAAATTGGCTAAAAGGCTGGCCGGAGGATTGGACTGCAATATTGAAAATTTAAGCAACAAAAACAAACAGATATTGAATGACAGGCTAAATCATTTTGCCTTTACTCCGCAAAAAACAATGGGGTTTGACCGCGCCGAAGTTACGGCCGGCGGCGTTGATGTCGGTCAAATTTCTTCTCAAACCATGGAAAGCAAGCTTTGCCCGCATTTATTTTTTATCGGCGAAGTTTTGGATGTTACCGGCGAACTGGGCGGCTTTAATCTGCATTGGGCATGGGCATCGGCAAATGCGGTAAAAATATAAGCCTTGGAAAAATCCAAGGCTTTTTGATTGGTGGAGGTAAGCGGGTTCGAACCGCTGACCTCTTGCATGCCATGCAAGCGCTCTCCCAACTGAGCTATACCCCCGACAAAACAGAGAATGTCAACAAGACGTAATCTTAATAACATAAAGTTTTTTTATTGTCAAATTTATTTTTGGAAAATTTTGCAAGAGAGATAAAAAGGAGAAAGCTGCAGCGGTTTAAGGCATTAAATAGTTTCAATCAGGTTTTCCATATCCGGCAGTTCATCTTCGGGATATTCAATATTTCTGTCATCATCCTTTAAGTGATTGACATAATTATAAAGAGTTTTGCGGTTACAATTTAAAAGTCCGGCAATTTGGGTGATTGGTATATTTTCATCCATCATCTGTATAATTTTATCAACATGCTCATCCAGCCTTTTTTTGTTGTTTTTGTGCCCGGAGGGGCGTCCCAGCGGCCGGCCTTCGTTACGGACACGGTTTAAGGCTTCTTTGGTGCGCTGCGAGATTAGGTTGCGCTCAATCTCGGCCGAAAGTCCAAAGGCAAAAGCCAAAACTTTGCTTTGAATATCGGCGCCGAGCCGATAATTGTCTTTGATTGTCCAGACTTGAGCTTCTTTATTCAGGCAATAGTGCAGAATACTCATCACTTGCAGCAAATTGCGGCCTAAGCGCGATAATTCCGTGGCAACCAGAATATCATCCTGTTTCAGGTTTTCGAGCAAAAAGCCGAGCTTGCGTTTTTCCAGAGATTCTGTGGCGCTGATTGTTTCCATAATCCAGCGGTTGACCTTCATCTTTTCTCTTTTGCAAAACTGTTCAATTTCAAATTTTTGGTTTTTAGTAGTTTGTTTGTCCGTGCTGACACGGATGTAGCCGTATATCATTTTTTCTCCTTTAGTTGTGATATAAAGCTATATTTTGAATGAATAACCCGAAACTTGCCACAAAATAAATTTTTGAGAGGCTGTGATATTATTTTCCTACAGCTCGCGACCGAGGTCGCTCGTTCGAGCCGGTAAGTAATTTAAAACAAAAAAGCCTTGTTAAAAATAACAAGACTTTTTTAGTGGCGGGAGCGACGAGGCTCGTCTTGCTGCATAAGTTTTGCTCGGCGCTCTAAAGAGCTTGAGCGCAACTAATTACGCTTCGGGCACTTGATTTTTAGGTTTGCTGCGCGTCGTGTCCTAGCTTGCGCACCAAAAAATCTGCGTCTTCCGTCAATAATATCTCCGCCGGAGATATTATTTTCCTACAGCTCGCGACCGAGGTCGCTCGTTCGAGCCGGTAAGTAA
>CAVGVF010000015.1:0-23575 GCA_963632615.1 uncultured Eubacteriales bacterium | reverse complement strand
CCTTGGCTTTGAGCGTCAGCTCATTCGCCGAGGATCCAGGATGGTATATCCGCTTAAAAAACTTGCAACAAACGCTATATCCACAACCCCAGCACCCGTCATTGCCGGACATGACGCACAGTCCGTTCCGGCAATCTTGGTAGAACCAGTACTTATGCAATAATATAGCTAATTTATTGACTAAGTAAGAACCTCGTTGCACCAAGATCACCGGAACAAGTCCGGTGATGACGGAGAATAGACGAGATATAATACTGTTTTCTCCCGCAAATTTATCATTGTTGCTTTTCAAATTCTTATACATATTTTCAACTCCGTTTATTGTTACATAAAAAACAAAACCCGCTGTAAAAAGCGGGCGGATGTTGAGAAACCGTATACACATAAACGGCTCGGCTTATTCAGCCAAATAGCCTTATTTAGCCGACATCCGTCCAACGGAAATCGGCATACAAAATTTTAAGTCGCTATGCTGTAACGACTATGTGTATAAAAGGGTTCTCACGCCCTGGACAGGCTATTGCCTATCTGCTTATAAACTTAACGGAGTTTGTAAAAAATGTAAAGCAAAAACTATTGTTGTTAGGAGGCAAAGCGGTTGACGGTAAATTGAAAAAGATTTATGCTTGCAAAAAATAACAGAAGAAAGGTGTTTTTAAGATGTCTGACAGTGGATTTATAAGTTTGGAAAATGATAAAGCAAAATGCAAATTGGCGCTATGGGGTGCGGATTTGCTGTCGTATTGTCCAAAAGGCGAAAAGCATGATGTATTTTGGCTGGGAGATTTGAATAAATTTGACCATATTCAGGCTATTCGCGGCGGCGTGCCGGTTTGCTGGCTGCGTTTTGCGGCGGAAAAGCTGAATGATAATCTTCCGCGCCACGGTTTTGCCCGTATTTCGGACTGGCAAGTGCAAAATGTTGTTTCCAACAGTCAAAAGTCAGAACTTGAATTGTCTTTGCGGCCGGATGAAAAATATAATCTGCCTGTCAGCGCCAAGCTTTTTATTAAAATTACCGACAAACTGGAATATTGCTTGGAAACAACAAATCTCGGAGAAACGGATTTTGCTTTCAGCGAGGCTCTGCATTGTTACTTTAATGTCAGCTCGCTTGAAAATACGGCGATAAAAGGCTTGAACGGTTGCAAATATAAAAGCTCTCTGGACGGAAAAGTGTATGAGCAGGCTGAGGATTTGCGTATTAACGGCGAATTTGATGCGGCGTTCTTAAATCATACCGGCAATATAGAGATTGCTGACAGCGGTTATAAACGGAAAATCTGCCTTGAAAAACAGGGCTCAAAATCTACGGTTGTTTGGAATCCGGCAAAAGATTTAGCCGAAATGTCGGCAGGGCAATATAAGCACTTTGTTTGTGTGGAGCCGGCTAATCAGGGCGATTATTTTGTGCGCTTGAAACCGCATGAAACTCATCGCATAGCCATGACAATCCATGTTGAAAAATTGTAATTATTTGTTAAGGCGGTGGGAGAAATCTCGCCGTTTTTCATTTGCATAATATTCAGCCAAATCTAAAATCCGTGCAGAAATTTTAAAAGGCGGTTGATTATTAAAACAAATAAGCTATGATTGCGGCTATGATTGATATGATGCCGGAAATAAAAGAATATACTGTCAGCGAAATTTCTGCCGCTATAAAAAAACTGGTGGAAAATTCGTTTTCATTCGTGCGGGTTAAAGGCGAAATTTTTGGCGCCAAACGCGCGGATTCCGGACATTGGTACTTGTCGCTGAAAGATGAAAATTCGCTGCTTGCTGCTGTTTGCTGGCGCGGCGTGGCTAATACCTTGCCGCTTAAAATAGAAGACGGCATAGAAGTTATTGCCAGCGGACGAATCACGACTTTTAACGGCCGCTCGTCCTATCAGCTGGTAATAGAAAAGCTGGAAATCGCCGGCGAAGGGGCTTTGCTGAAACTTTTGGAAGAACGCAAGCAAAAGTTTTTGGCCGAGGGGCTGTTCGCACAAGAGCATAAAAAGCCGATACCTTATTTGCCGCAGACTATCGGGGTGATTACCAGTCCGACCGGCGCGGTTATCAGAGATATTATACATCGTGTGCGGGATAGATTTCCGAGCCGCATAATTGTGTGGCCGACACCGGTGCAAGGCGAGGGCGCGGCAGATAAAATCGCAGCGGCCATAAGGGGCTTTAACGCTTTGCCTTTGGGCGATAAAAACCGTCCGGATGTTTTGATTGTGGCGCGCGGCGGCGGCAGTTTGGAAGATTTATGGCCGTTTAATGAAGAAGCTGTGGTGCGTGCGGTTTATGATTCTGAAATTCCGCTGATTTCGGCGGTGGGACATGAAACCGACACTATGCTGATAGATTATGCGGCGGATTTGCGGGCTCCGACCCCGACCGGCGCGGCAGAGCTGGCGGTTCCGGTTAAAAAGGATATTTATAACACGCTGCTGACGGCTGATTTACGCATGCAAAACGCCGTTACCCGCTATATGGGCGAGTTTAAGCAATATGTGGAAGCGCTGGGGCGGGGTATTCCTCCATTGGAGCAGCTGGTGCTGGAAAATCAGCAAAAAATAGACGACCGCAGCGAACGGCTGAAATTGGCGTTTGCAAATTTGCTCAAAGATAAAGATAATTTGTTAAAATTGACGAATTTGAAACCTTTTTATATTAAGAATCTGCTTGACGCTAAAAAGGAGAACCTGAAAAATTTGGCTCTGCGTCTGGATTCCGTTTCGGTAGAATCGGTGCTGAAACGCGGGTTTGCTTGGGTTTCGGACGGACAGTTTAAAACGCTGTATTCGGCTACTCAGGCTAAACGCTGCGATGAACTGCATATTCGTTTTGTGGACGGAATCGTTAAGGTTAAAATGATGGAGAAACACAATGCCGTGCAAGGCGATTTGTTTGACGATTTGTAGTTTGCTGGCGGCGCTGCCGGCTGAAGCTTTGACAATGTGCGGAGCGGCGCAGCAGGGCGGAATTATCCGCTTGAAGGACGAAAATCTGGCTAAAATAAAATTAAACGGCAAAACCTACACCGCAGATAAAAAAGGCGAATTGGCGATTGCCTTTGCACGTGACGCTGAGTTGCAGCAGCCGCTGAAAATTTTTTATAAGGACGGTGCAGTGCGCACCTATAATCTGCAGCTTGCCCAGACTAAATGGGACGTGCAGAAAGTAAACGGGTTGCCAAGCTCAAAAGTTGCTCCGGCTAAAACCGATTGGGCGGCTATTCAAAAAGAGCAAAAAGACGTGGGCGGCGCGCTGAATGAATTTAGCAGCGCTGAAAGCTGGAAAGCCGATATGCTGAAGCCGGCGGAGGGACGCACCAGCGGAAATTTCGGCGGGCAGCGCATTATGAACGGACAAAAGAAAAATCCGCATCAGGGCTGGGATATCGCCGTGCCGGAGGGAACGGAGATTAAGGCACCGGCTGACGGCGTGGTTACTTTGAGCGGCGGACCGTATTTTTACAGCGGCAATGTGGTGGTTTTGGAACACGGACAGAACTTGAGCACGGTTTACGCGCACCTGCAAAAAACTTTGGTGCAAAAAGGCGATAAGGTGCAAAGAGGGCAGGTTATCGGCTTGGCGGGCAAAACCGGCAGGGCGACCGGCTCTCATCTGCATTGGGGAGCTTCGCTGAACGGCGTGCGCTTTGACGCTAAAAATCTGTTGGATTTCTATGATAAAAACTGCAAAAAATTAGAGGATTAAAATGACGACTTTTCATCTGGTTATGTTGGCTTTGCTGCAGGGAATTACCGAATTTTTGCCGGTAAGCTCCTCAGGGCATTTGATTCTTTTTTCCAAGTTTACTTCATTTCCCGATCAGGGGCTGGAAATTGACGTGGCGCTGCATATCGGCTCTATCATCGCCGTAATGATTTATTTTTGGCGCGATATCTGGTATATGATTATCGGTATGCTGAAAAGCAAGCTGCTGCCGGATTTCAAGATATATGGCAGCAAGGTGTTTTATTTGGTGCTTATTGCCACGATTCCGGCGTTGGTGTGCGGTTTGGCGCTGAAAATTATGGGGACGGAAGAGCTGCGCAGCACCAAGCTTATCGGCTGGAATATTTTGCTGTACGGCTTGCTGCTGTGGGTTATTGACAGAATGTCGCTGACGGCGCTGAAAATCCGCAATCTGGAAGTAAAGGACGCGGTTTTAATCGGCTTGGCGCAATGCTTGGCGCTGCTTCCGGGGACCAGCCGTTCCGGCATTACCATCACTATGGGCAGATTTTTGGGCTTGGAGCGCCGCGAGGCAGCTAAATTTTCTATGCTGCTGTCTATTCCGACGATTATTGCCGCCGGTTTGGCTGAGGGTTATGAAATTTGGCAAAGCGGCGATATGGCGCTGATTTTAACGGCGTGTGACGGCGTGCTGTATTCTTTCGGCTTTTCGTTGCTGGCAATATTTGTGCTGATGCAATGGCTGAAAAAATGGTCGTTTTTCCCGTTTGTTCTGTATCGCGTGGCGTTGGGTACGGCCTTGCTCTTGGACGCATACGGAATTTATGATATCAAAACGCTGTTTAACTAGTTATATAAAGCAGTTGGACTGAAATATCTGTCTAAACGGCTGCTAAATTAAATAAATACCGCTGTTTTATGCGCTAATCTGCACAAACGGCGGTGTTTTTTTGTATAAATTGCTTGACAAAAAATCTAAAATATGGCAAATATAAGTCTATATCATATAAAAATCGGTTTATCAGGAGTTAAATATGAGAAATTTTGATGAAAAATTTATAAATGCTTATGTGAAAATGAAAGCTACAGAGGACAATGAAAATGTAAGTCTTGATGAAAGATTGTCCGCTATGGAATATTGTTTTGCAGGAAGTAAAGATGGCTCTAAGGTGGTTGAATTTGAACGCCTTATGTTAAATGATACAAAATTAAGAAGAGGCGTTTATATAAAAATCAGAGAAGAAAAAAGGAAATTAGAAAGCGCTAACGAAGATAAAATTACAGAACAGCCATTAACAAACAATTCTGCAGCAAGCAAAAATCCATATGCTCCTTATTCTTTGCAAGAGGCTGCTGAATTATATGACGGTTTAAAAGAGGCTCTTGAAATTGATAAAGAATTTGTGACTAAATTATATAACAGCAGTTATAAATTAAGCAAATATTCTTATAATAATGAAAGTACACTGGAACAATTAAACGAAGCCGCATGGATGCACCAAGCTAATCCTGAATTTGTAGATTCTTTTCTTGAAAAAAACAAGATTCAGCTCAGCGAGTTTTACCGCGTGTCTGATGTTATAGGACAAGCTTTGAATCTTGGAGATGAAGACAGGCAATGTTTTGAAAAATTAGCCGCAAATATAGATATCAAAGAATTTTGTTACCGGTTTCAAGATGAAGAAAATGGTAATTTGCAAGAATTAGTTAAAATAGCTCGCCATGATTTTAAAATGACAGCAGCATTATTAAAATTTGGAGCGAGAGATTTTACTAATGACGATATAAATAAAGCAGTATATTCTGATTATAAAAATAAAGCATCTATATATCGTTTGATTAAAGTGTTTGATGAGAATGTTAATAAAAAATATAATAATTATCTGATTACTGCTGTAACAAAATTTAGCGTTGAAGAGCGTGAAAAAATGGTAAAAAATGTTGCTGCTTATAAAGGAAAAGATTTAAAGGATTATTTATCTAAAAATGAAAAGCTGATTATGATGAAAAACAATAAAGAGCAGTATAGAGAAAAACTCATTCAGGAGGAAGAAAAACAGAAACAAGAGGGGTTAGAAGCTAGACGTAAAGAAATGAAAGAAGAGGAGCTTGACCGAAGAATTAATAAAATAGCTGATAGGAGATGCGAGAAGACTGAAGCAATATCAGATTATCGTTGGAGCATATATAATAGCGACCCTAATACTTATGGGGAATGGCGTACACGAGCTTTTAGAGAAGAACGTGAACAAAAAAACCGTGAATTTGACAAGCGGAGGAAAGAGGAAAAGCTTGATGCATTTATAGCTATGCAAAAGAGACGAGAGAAACGTAGATATGGTTTATTTTAAGTTTCGCTGCAGAATTTTCATTCTAAGCAGAATATGTGTAAAAACTTCTTGACAGGAGCAAAAAAAGCGTCTATATGTTTTGCTGTCAAGATGCTCTGGTGGCGGAATTGGTAGACGCGCATGCTTCAGGTGCATGTGGGAGGTCTCCCGTGGAGGTTCAAGTCCTCTTCAGAGCACCAATCATAAGAAAGGCTCTTCAGTTTTGAAGGGCTTTTTTGTTTTTTATCGGCATTTACCGTGTTCCATTTTAGAAAACTCCGAATATTGGATGTTTTCTAAAATAGAAGTTGCTTTTTAATGGCTAAGGTGATATATTCTATTTTAGAAAGTTCCGAATATTGGGCGTTTTCTAAAATAGGAGCAGAATATGGAAATTAAGAGAGATTATTATTTAAATCAGTTAATATCACACAAACATAACGGGTTGATAAAAATTGTCAGCGGTATCAGACGCTGCGGCAAATCTTATTTGCTGTCGGAGCTGTTTAGAAATCATCTGCTGAGCGAAGGCGTAAAAGAAGATCATATTATAGGTTTAGCTTTGGATGATTTTGAACAAAAACAATACCGTAATCCGGAAGTTTGCTATGCCTATGTCAAATCTTGCCTGACGGATGACAAAATGTATTATCTGCTGCTTGATGAAGTGCAGATGATGGCCGATTTTGAAGATGTATTGAACGGTTTTTTACATATAAAAAATTTAGATGTGTATGTTACAGGCAGTAATTCTAAATTTCTGTCGTCAGATGTGGTAACGGAATTTAGGGGCAGGGGAAATGAAATCAGAGTTTATCCGTTCAGCTTTGCCGAATATTATTCTGCTGTCGGCGGCAGTTGGGATGAGGCTTGGCGGGAATATTACACCTATGGAGGCATGCCGCAAACTTTGTCTATTCAGTCAGATGATGATAAGATGAAATATTTGCATGATTTGTTTAAGGAAACATATATAAGAGATATTGAAGAACGTAATAAAATAAAAAATAATGAAGAGCTGGAAGAGTTAGTCAATGTTGTGGCTTCCGGTATCGGCTGCTTGACGAATCCTCAAAAGCTGGCGCATACCTTCAATAGTTTGAAGCATATAGAGATTTCGGCGCCGACAATCAAACAGTATTTGGATTATCTGCAAGATTCTTTTATTATCAGCAAAGTGCTGCGTTATGATATTAAAGGCAAAAAATATATAAACACTCCGTCAAAATATTATTTTACAGACGTAGGGCTGCGAAACGCCTGTCTGAATTTCAGACAGCAGGAAGAAACTCACTTGATGGAAAATATCATATATAATGAATTAAATATCCGCGGGTATGATGTGGATGTCGGAGAGTTGGAAATTCTGGAAAAAAGCAATTCAGGCTATAAAGAAAAAAAAGTTGAAGTAGATTTTGTGGCAAATAAAGGGAATAAAAAGTATTATGTTCAGTCAGCTATGCAGCTGCCAAATGCTGAAAAGCAAGAACAGGAAAAACGCCCGTTGCTGAAAATAGCAGATTCATTTAAAAAAATCATCGTGGTAAAAGATAATATTAAGCCATATCATGATGATAACGGAATTGGCTTTATCGGGTTAAAAGACTTTTTGCTGGATATAAAAAGTTTGGATTTTTAGAGTTTCCATTTTAGAAAACTCCTAATATTGGATGTTTTCTAAAATAGAAGTTGCTTTTGCAAAAAAATATGACGCCTTTCAAGTAAGGGGAAAAGGCGTCATAGTGCAAGGTTAAATTAGGAACTTTTATTTTGTTTTAGCCATCTGCATTCCCATACGAGTCGGCTGTCCGGGCTGCATATCTTCATTAAAGTTGATTTTATCTTTTTCAAACAGGCAGATAACCGTGCTGCCCATAAAGAATTTGCCGATTTCCGAACCCTTAGGAAAGCTTAAATTGCGGGCGGCATATTCATATATGGAAATATCTTTCTTTTTGTTCGGCGCAACGGTTCCGGCCCAAGCGGTGGCAATGCTGCGGACGATTGTTGCTCCCACAAAAACAACCGCCATGCGTCCGATAGATGTGTTAAAGTAGCAGACAACACGTTCGTTGCGGGCAAAAAGCTCCGGAATGTGTTTGGCGTTAAACGGATTTACCGAAAATAAATCTCCGGGCACGTGAATCATTTTATCTAAAGTGCCGTCAAACGGAATGTGCACACGGTGATAATCTTTGGGAGAAAGGTAAATGGTAATAAAATCGCCGTTTTGGAAAGCAGCGGCTTCTTTGGCATCGGCCAGCAAAGCTTCTGTGGTATAATAGTGATTTTTGGCTTGAAATAAAAACTTGTCTTCTATTTTGCCGAATTGGCTGATTTTGCCGTCAACCGGATAAGTTACCGCATCGGCGTTATAATTTATGGGGCGGGCATTCGGAATCAGCGGACGGGAGAAAAAGGCGTTAAAAGTTTTGTAATCTTTAATTTTACCCATCATCTCTTTAGTGTTGATTTGATAATGTTTAATAAATTGTTCAATCATCAAAGTGGTCAAGCCGCCGAGTTTGGCACCGGCAAGCAGGCCGACCAAACGGGTCAGCGCATGCTTGGGCAGCAGATATTGAAAGTCGGCTTTCAGTTTTTGGGTATCCATTTTTATCTCCTTGTTGTGTTTTTCATAAGCTAGCTTTTTTGCAAGAGGTTGTCAATTATTATATCAGACTAATTTTATGGATTTTTTAATGCTTTTTTTAAACCTTTGATATATGTTTGAACAAATATGTGTATAGGGGAATATCCATGGATAAAGCAAAATATTTTACTCTGTTAGCGGCGGCCGGCGTGCTGTGCGGACAAACGGCACAGGCTGCGGTTAATCCGCCGCGTTTTAATGTGTCGCTGCGGGACGCTTATTATCAGGCGGCAAAAGATGAAAAACCGGAGCTGATACAAAAATACATATACCTCGGATATCCTATAGATGTCAGCGACAGCCATGGTATGACGGCATTGTGCCGCGCCGTGAGCGAAGGCAATGACAAGGCGTACGATTTGCTGTATCGGTTTGGCGCAGATCCGAATGCGGAATGTATGAAACAGGCAAAATCCATGCACAGATCGCAAAATATGCGCACAGCGATGAAATACGGCGGCATGGCCTTGCTGGCCGGCGGCGTGGCCGGAGCGTTTGCTTTTGCTTCGGGCGGAGGCGGTTCCGGCGGCAGCAGCTCGAGTTCCGACAGCAGCGGCGATAGCTCAGGAGATTCCGGCACGGATTATGCGCCGGGCAGCAACGGGCAGCTTGATACATCGCGCGATTGGTCGAAAGTTTTGGAGCCGGTGCAGAACACGTTGGGCAATGTGGCTGAATTTTATGATGAACAATATTTCAATAACAGCAGCGAATATACAAACAATAATTTGGCAAATGACAAAATAACGCTGGTTAATTATTTGGGCGCTATCAACGCCGCGGCGGCTTATAAGCATTTTTACGGAACGGACAGCGACGGTAAGTTTGCTTCAAATTTGGAAAACGTGAAAGTCGGCATTATTGATTCCGGCGTGTGGGGAAATCACAGTGAGTTTGGGCAGAACGGCGGAACCAAAGTTACGGGCTATAACTTTGATTACGGCCCTTGCTTAAACGGCGACACTTCACATTGCTGGACCGTTAAAGAAGGGGCAACACCGTATTGTGCCGGCGGAAAATGCTATTTGAACGTTATACTGCTGGGGGAAAATAATCAGGCAACCTCTGAAGTGTCTTCAATATCCTGCGAAAACGGCGCGACGGCTGAAGCTTGCTATAACAAATGGGCGGCAGAATATCCTGCCGGTTATGATTGGGATAATTTGCAATACTATTATTATCCGAATTTGATAAACACCGCCTTGAATAACCGGAGCGATGCGCTGCACGGTACAAATGTGGCAAGCATTATCGGCGGAAATATGAACGGAGAGGGTACTATGGGCGTAGCCGGCGCCAATACAACCATCAGTGCCGTGCGCTGGGATTTTATGTCCAGTTTGCGCGATCCGCTGCTGAAAATGGCAGAAGATGAGGTGTCGGTTGTGAATATGAGTTTGGGAACAACTTCCGACTCAAGCTCCAACGCTTCTCTGATAAATGAACTGGCAGATGTGATAGACGCCGGAGAGCTCAGCGCCTACAGCGAGATTATTGCAAGCTATACGGATAAGACAAATCCTTATACCAAGGTTACCGGCAAAGACGGATTGATTATTGTTAAAGCCGCCGGCAACAGCGGCTATGAACAGCCTGATTTGCGCTCCGGCATAAAACTTGCTGAAAAATATAAAGACTTGCAGATGCTGGTGGTGGCCGCTGCCGATGTGACAATGAACGGCAGCTCGCTGGAATCATACAAGCTGTCAAGTTACTCTAATCAATGCGGTGCGGCTTCGGGCTATTGCATTACCGCGCCTGGAGGCAGCAAGGACGGAACATTGCCGAGCTATATGGTCGGAGCCGGTCAGCCGAGCGATGAAGACAACTATTATTCGGCAATGATGGGAACATCGCAGGCTTCGCCGGTGGTGGCCGGAAGCCTGGCGTTTTTGAAGGGCGCTTATCCGTATATGTCATCGCAGGAAGTTATTGAACTGGTTTTGAATACGGCAAATAAAACTGCGGCGGCCGATGGATATACCAAGGAAAAATACGGCGCCGGACTGCTTGATTTGGGCGCGGCCGTAAATACATATATTGCAGACACAGGCGGAGTATCAACGGCAGCCGGAAACAGTTTGGGCGGAGGACGTCTGAATATGAGCCAAACTCATTTGGTGCTGCCGTCTGCGGTTAAAAATTCCGTATTGAAAGCATTGCCGCAAAATCTGACGGTTTTTGACGTTTACGCGCGGCCGTTTGCTATGCCGACTGCAAATTATATTTCGGCAACGCACGGCGGTTATAAAACGCTTAAAAATGATGTTTATCAAATTGCCAAACCGGCACAGCTTTCACAAGTGCAAAACGGCAATATGAGTTTTGCTTTTGCCGGAAGCGCGGCAAACGGCAATGGTTCAGGCCTGGGCTTTATGCAGGCTGATTATAACGGCGGCAGCTATAATTCCGGTTTTTATTTCAGTGAAAACACCCGCTATGAAAACGGCGGTTCTTTTGCCGAAACAACAGCGAATCCGTTTATGGCGATGCAGAATGCCTATGGAATTTATAATACTTTTAACTTTAACAGAAATCTGGGACTGAAAATTGAAGCAGTTACCGGCCGCAACGGTTTATATGACGGCGACAGCAGCTTTCAGGACAGAACTTTCAAAAAGCAGGCGTACGCGTTTAATTCAGAATTGCAGCTGTACGGCGGAAAACATTTCGGACTCGGTTTGACCGGCGGCCTGCTGTATGAAGAAGCGGCAACGCTCGGTATGAACGGCAGCGGTGCGTTCAAAGCGCAGGACAGCGGTACATATAATGCCGGCATCAAGGCTTCTTGGCAGGTTAATCCGCAGCTGACTTTAACCGGCAGCTATTACCGCGGTTATACGCAAGGCCAGTCGTTTGCATCCAACTTGCTGAAAACTTCGGATTTAGTCAGCGAAAGTTTTGCTTTTGACGCCAACTACAAGGTAAGCAAACAAACTGAAATCGGCTTTAATGTTTCATCTCCGCTGCGGGTGGTTGACGGCACGCTGTCAGTAAACTTTCCGAACGGCCGCGACAATTATTCGGATACGGTATATTTCAACCGTTATCAGGCTGCTTTGAAATCTGAAGCCAGAGAATATAAATTTGCAATGTACGCAAGCCACAGCTTCAGCGATAAATTAAGCCTGCGTTCGGAGCTGGATGTGCGGGTTAATCCGGAGCATCAGCGCCAAGCTAATGACTACCGCGCTTTGCTGGGTTTGAATTGGAATTTTAACTAAATAAAAGGTGGACTTATGGCAGATAAAATTTGGCGTAAAAAACGTTTTTTCCCTCTTTTGGCTACCCAATTTTTAGGGGCTTTCAACGATAACCTGTTTAAAAACACGCTGATGGTTTTTGTGGCGTATAAATTGTTGGCGGATGCTAAAACCGTTAATATATACGCCAATTTGGCAGCCGGTATTTTCATTTTGCCTTATTTTTTGTTTTCGGCTTTTGCCGGTTTGCTGGCCGATAAATACAGCCGTTCTCAATTAGCGCGAATCCTAAAAATCAGTGAGTTGGCTTTGATGGCAGCCGCGGCGGTGATATTTATGTTTAACAGTCCTAATTTATTGATTTTTATGCTGTTTTTGATGGGGCTGCAGTCAACATTTTTCGGACCGATAAAATATGCGCTGCTGCCGCAGCTGTTAAAGCCGAATGAACTGGTTGCCGGCAATGCATACGTTGAAGCTAGCACCTATATTTCTATTATTTTAGGCTCAATTTTGGGGACATTGCTGCCGATTTACGCCAGCGTGTTTTTACTGATTGCCTGTGCAGCCGCCGGAGTGGTTTCGGCCTATAAAATTCCGCAGACGGCCGGTGTGCAGCCGGAATTAAAAATTGACTTTAATTTTTGGCGGCAGATAAAAGAAAATATCAGCCTTATCCGGTCGCATACCATTGTTTTCCGCACTATTATAGGAGCTACTTGGTTTTGGATTTTGGGCGTGTTTTTCTTAACCGAATTGTTTCCTCTGTGCAGCAAAGTTTTTAATACCGAAAAATCTGTTGTGACAATGTTTTTAGTGCTGTTTTCAGTCGGGGTCGGCGTCGGTTCGGTTTTTTGCAATAAGCTGCTGAACGGCGAAGTCAGTGTGGTGTATGTGCCAATCAGCGCTGTGGGGCTCAGCGTTTGTGCGTTTGCGGTTTATCTGCTTTCTTACGGTTTTGAAACTCCGGCGCAGGCCTTGAGTTTGGCGGAGTTTTTGAGTTTGCCGCGCGGTGTGCTGCTTTGCGTGTTCTTGTTTGCTTTTGCGTTTTGCGGCGGTATGTATGTGGTGCCGCTTAATGCTCTGATGCAAAAGAAAGCGCCAAAGAAAAGCACGGCCTCGGTTATTGCCGGAAACAATATTATAAATTCGCTCGGCATGGTCGGAATTTCTCTTTTGGCGGTGGTGCTGACGGCGCTCGGATTTAAGATTACGACCTTGTTTTTGTTTGTTTCGCTGATAAGCGCCGGTGTGGCGGCTTACATCTGTATGCTGCTGCCGGATGCGTTGGTGCGCTCTCTTTTCCGCTCGCTTTTGAAACTGTTTTTCAGGGTTGACGTCAGCGGGGTGCAGAATTTGCAGAAAGCCGGCAGTAAGACTTTGATTGTGGCTAACCATGTTTCGCTGCTGGACGGGGTGCTGATAGCCGCGTTTCTGCCGCGTAAAATAACTTTTGCCATAGACAGCGATTGGGGTGCCAAATGGTATGTAAAGCTTTTCAGCGGACTGGTGGATTTCTGTCCGCTTAATCCGGCGAATCCGCTGGCTATACGTACGCTGATTGATGTAGTTAATAAAAATAAAACCGTGATGATTTTTCCGGAAGGGCGAATCAGCGTTACCGGTTCTTTGATGAAAGTTTATGAGGGCGCGGGTGTGATTGCCGCCAAAACCGGCGCTAAGATTTTGCCGCTGCGGATTGACGGGGCGCAGTATTCTAAATTTTCATACATCGGGCATTTTGTAAAAACCCAGATGTTTCCGAAAATCAGAATGTTTGTGCTGCCGCCGTGTGAGCTGAGCGTGCCGGATAATCTTTCCATGCGGGAAAAACGCCATGCCGCTTCTTTGAAATTATATGATTTGATGGCATCGATGATATATCGCACGGCCGATAAAAATATGTCGCTTTTCAACAGCTTGCTGCAGGCGGAAATGCTGTTTGGCGCCAAGCATAAAATAGCCTTGGATATGCAGAAAAAAACTTTGGACTACAGCCAATTTATTCTGAAAAGCTATGCGCTGGGAGCTGCCTATAAAAAACTGCTGTCCGGACAGGATAAAGCCGGAATTTTGCTGCCGAACAGCCTGGCTGCCGCGGTTAGCTTTTTTGCGCTGCAATATGCTGGAAAAATTCCGGTTATGCTGAACTTTTCGCTGGGGGTTAAGCAGTTTGAATCGTGCGTCAAGACCACAAAGCTGCAGACGGTTATCAGCTCGCGCAGATTTATTGAAGCCGGCAAACTGGAAAAGCTGACGGAATGCCTAAAAAATGCCGGTGCGGAAATTGTGTATCTGGAAGATTTTGCCGGACAGATTTCCGGACTGACTAAGCTTAAAGGCTTGAAGAAATATCTGCGCCGTGAAGAGGTTAAAACCGGTGCGGATAAACCGGCGGTTATTTTGTTTACATCCGGTTCGGAGGGGCTTCCGAAAGCGGTTTTGCTGTCGCATCAAAATATATTGGCAAATGTACAGCAGCTGCGTCTGGCAGTGCCGTTCAATTCTAAAGATGTGTTCTTAAATGCGCTGCCGATGTTCCATTCTTTTGGGCTGACGGTCGGAACAATTCTGCCGCTGCTGCACGGAGTAAAAGTTTGTTTGTATCCGTCGCCGCTGCACTACCGCATTATACCGGAACTGGCCTATGATTTGCAGGCAACGGCGATTATCGGCACAGATGCATTTTTATACGGCTACGGGCGGATGGCCAGCGCTTATGACTTTTTCCCGATACGCTTTGCCGTGGCCGGAGGCGAAAAGCTGAAAGAGCGTACGGCAGAGCTATGGATGAAAAAATTCGGCGTGCGTATTTTTGAGGGCTACGGGACAACCGAGCTGTCGCCGGTTATTTCCGTGAATACGCCGATGTATTATAAGGAAAACACCGTCGGGCGAATCCTGCCGGAAATTAAATATAAGCTGCAGAAAGTCGCAGGTGTTAAAGAAGGCGGAAAGCTGTTGCTGCAAGCCGAAAATGTGATGCTGGGATATATGAAAGCCGATAAGCCGAATGTGCTGCAGAAGGCTGAAAATTGGTACGATACCGGAGATATTGTAAAGATAGACGAAGACGGGTTTGTTTCTATTTGCGGACGGGCTAAGCGGTTTGCTAAAATCGGCGGAGAAATGGTGTCGCTGACCGCGGTTGAGCAGGCGTTGGAAAAAATATATCCGAATGCGGTGCTGGGCGTGCTGTCGGCTGCCGATGATAAAAAAGGCGAAAAGCTGGTTTTGGTTATTTCGGAAAACACGGCAAATCTGCCGGAAATCCAGCAAGGTTTCAAAGCGCAGGGCATCAGTGAGCTGTGGTGTCCGAAAGAGGTGGTTTATATGGCAGAGCCGCCGTTGCTGGGTAGCGGAAAATTTGACTATTTGACGGCGCAGAAAATGCTGAATGAAAGATAAAATGTTTTTTGTTTCAGATTGTTGTGGATAACCCTTTTTTTGAACGCCGAAAAAGCCGGAAACAGCAAAAAAATTGCACCGGAAATATTCAGAATCTGCATCCGAAAAATGCAGCCGGAAAAACGGCTTTAAAAACAAAAAATACCTGCTTTGAAAACAGGTATTTTTTTGCAGAAATAAATGCGGATTATTTCTTGGAAGATTTTCTGCTTGAGCTTGATTTTGCAGAGCTTGATTTTGCAGATGACTTGGTTGAAGATTTTTTGCAAGAGCAAGCTGAGCTTGAGTTTGAGCAAGAATTGCTGCCATAAAGCTGGTTAATAGCCATGGTCCAAAAATATTCATCTTTACCGCTTGGGCAACCTGCGTTCTGCCAGTTGTAGTAGGCAGCTTCGCGTACATAATTTTCATTATAATTTTTAGTCATTTTATATCTCCAATAATTGTTTATAACATTGTTGAGTATAGACGCTTTTTTTTCAGCGTCAATACTTTAAAAAACAGAAATATGACGCAGAAAAAATTTATACATAAATTAAGCATATTTTCTTGCATTTAAATGGATTAGTTTATATAGATATAAGATGAAAGTTTTAATATGAGCAAACTAATATTATTTTGCTGTTCTGTTATGGGAGTTTATTATGGATAATATGTTATCAAAAGAAGAAATTTCGGCTATAGTTGAAGGCAATCACGGCAATGTTTTTGCAGTGCTGGGCATTCATCGCAACAAGGGTACCAAAAAGGTGTTTATCCGCGCCTATCAGCCGTTTGCTTCGTCTATTGAAGTGATTGACGAACAAGGCAATTCGCTGGGTAAAATGGAAAAAATAGACGAGAGAGGATTTTTTCAGATAAACTTTGACCGGACGGAAGATTTTGTTTACCGCTTTAGAATTACTAATGACAAAGGCCATGTTTATGAAGCCGAGGATACTTATCGTTTTCCGGCGACAATCGGCGATATTGATGAATATTTGTTTGCTCAGGGAAATCACCGCGATATTTATAAAAAACTCGGTTCGCATTTAATGGAAATTGACGGCGTGAAAGGCGTGGCTTTTGCCGTGTGGGCGCCAAACGCCAAACGCGTGTCGGTTATCGGCAGTTTTAATAACTGGGACGGCCGCATAGACGTGATGCGCAAGCATATTAACTGCGGCGTTTGGGATATCTTTATTCCGGGGCTGGTAGAAGGCGAATATTATAAATTTGAAATCAAAACCCAGGACGATAGAATTTTAACCAAATCAGACCCTGTCGGAACATACGCCGAAGTGCGTCCGAATACGGCTTCTATCGTCTATGATATCAACCACTATCAATGGAATGACGGCGAGTGGATGAAGCATCGTGAAAACAGCAATACATACGACCGTCCGATGTCTATTTATGAAGTGCATTTAGGCTCTTGGCGCCGCAAAGGCGATAACGGCAGCGAGTTTTTAACCTACCGCGAATTTGCTGAAAGACTGGTTCCGTATGTCAGCAATATGGGCTTTACGCATGTGGAATTTCTGCCGCTGTGCGAACATCCGCTTGACGCCTCTTGGGGCTATCAAATTACCGGCTTGTTTGCTCCGACTTCCCGTTTCGGTACGCCGGATGATTTCCGCTATATGATTGATAAATTCCACCAAGCCGGTATCAGCGTGATTATGGACTGGGTTCCGGCGCACTTCCCGAAAGATGCGCATGGCTTGGCCGAGTTTGACGGTACCTGCTTGTATGAGCATTCCGACCCGCGCAAAGGCGAGCATAAGGATTGGGGTACCAAAATTTATAACTACGGACGCACCGAAGTCTGCAATTTGCTGTGCGCCAGCGCTTTGTATTGGCTCAAAGAATTTCATATTGACGGTTTGCGCGTGGATGCAGTGGCTTCTATGCTCTATTTGGATTATTCGCGCAAGCAGGGCGAATGGGTGCCGAATGTTTACGGCGGCAATGAAAATCTGGAGGCAATCGCCTTTATCCGCAAAATGAATGAAATGGTTTATACCCAGACCAAAGGCACAATTACCTGCGCTGAAGAATCAACGGCGTGGCCGATGGTTTCGCGTCCTGTTTCCGCCGGCGGTTTAGGCTTTGGCTACAAATGGAATATGGGCTGGATGAACGATACGTTGCGCTACATCAGTCATGAGCCGGTACACCGCAAATATCATCACGGCTTGCTGACTTTCGGCCTGCTGTATGCTTTCAACGAGAACTTTATTCTGCCGATTTCTCATGATGAGGTTGTCCACGGCAAAGGTTCTATGCTGGAAAAAATGCCGGGGGATGAATGGCAGAAATTTGCCAACCTGCGGGCTTATTACGGCTTTATGTGGACGCATCCGGGCAAAAAGCTTTTGTTTATGGGCAATGAATTCGGGCAGGATTGGGAATGGAACAGCGAAGAAAGCCTGCGCTGGTTCTTGCTGGATTATCCGATGTATAAAGGCATGCAAAACTGCGTGCGCGATTTGAATTTGATGTATAAAGGCAACGAGGCTTTGTATGAAGAAGATTTTGATTCCCGCGGTTTTGAGTGGATAGACCATTCAAATTGCGACGACAGCGTAATATCTTATATCCGTAAGGGGCATAATCCGGACGACTATCTGGTGGTTGTCTGCAACTTTACGCCGGTGGTGCGCCATAACTACCGTATAGGCGTGAGCGAGGCTTGCGCTTATCAGGAAATCTTCAACAGCGATGATAAAAGCTATTGGGGCAGCGGCGTGCGCAACGAGGGACCTCAGCAGGCGCAAAATTACGGTGTGAGCGGCAGACCGTATTCCATAGAGCTGGTATTGCCTCCGCTTTCTACTATTGTGCTTAAGCCTGTCCGCTAAAACAACAACGTAAGGAAATTAAATGAACAAAGACATAAAAGTTTTGAATGGCAGCCCGTATCCGTTGGGGGCTGTCTGTGATGAAAAAGGCGTAAATTTTGCGCTGTTTTCCGCTAATGCTGAAAAAGTGGAGCTTTGTTTATTTGATGAAAGCGGAGCTAAAGAGCTGCAGCGTTTTCCGATTTTGGAAAATGACAATAATATCTGGCATATTTATTTGGAGGGCGTCAAAGCCGGCCAGCTTTACGGCTATCGGGTTTACGGACCGTACGAGCCGGCAAAGGGGAAGCGCTTTAACCCGAACAAGCTGCTGATGGATCCGTACGCTAAAAAGCTGAGCGGAGAAATTATCTGGCATAAAGCCTTGTTCGGCTATGATACGGAAAGCGCCGACAAAGATTTGTCGTTCAGCACGCTGGACAGCGCTCCGTATGTGCCGAAGTCAGTCGTGGTTGATGACTCGTTTGATTGGGAAAATGACAAAGCTCCGAAAATCGGCAGCGGCAAACGTGTGATTTATGAAATGCATGTCGGCGGATATACCAAGCTGCATCCAAAAGTGGAGGCGGCAGAGCGCGGCAAGTTTTTAGGCCTTGGCGCCAAAAGCGTGGTAAATTATCTGAATTGGCTGGGCGTGACCTCGGTTGAGCTGCTGCCGGTGTTTGCTTTTTTTGGCGAAAAGCACGGCATGTATATTGACAACTACTGGGGCTATGAAACGCTTTCGTATTTTGCGCCGGAAGCCAAATATATGGTGGAAAATAATCCGGACGAATTTAAGCAGATGGTTAAAACTCTGCACGCCGCCGGCAAAGAAGTTATTTTGGATGTGGTTTACAATCACACTATTGAGGGCAACCAGATGGGGCCGACTTTGTGCTACCGCGGCATAGATAATGAAAGCTATTATACCTTGCAGGAAAATCCGCGCTATTATTTTGACAGCACGGGTTGCGGTGCTTCTTTTAATCTGCAGAATCCGTATGTGCTGACTTTGGTTATGGACTCTCTGCGCTATTGGGTAGAAAAAATGCACGTTGACGGTTTCCGCTTGGATTTAGCTTCAAGTTTGAGCCGGGTTCGCGGCGAGTTTACACAGGACAGCGGCTTTTTGCTGTCGGCGCGTCAGGATGAAGTTTTGCGCAAAGTCAAGATGATTGTGGAGCCGTGGGACGCCACTATGGATGGTTATCGTATCGGCGGATTTCCTCCGTCCTGGCACGAATGGAATGACCGTTACCGCGATGTAGTGCGGCGTTTTTGGCGCGGCGACCGCAAGCAGGTCGGCGAGTTAGCCAGCCGCTTATCCGGTTCCAGCGATATTTTCGGCTATGCCAACCGCGATATAGACAGCAGCGTCAACTTTTTGACCTCGCATGACGGTTTTACGTTGCATGATTTAGTCAGCTACAACGAAAAGCACAATATGGTAAACGGCGAAAACAATCGCGACGGCAACGACGCCAACTGGAGCTGGAATTCCGGAGCTGAGGGCGAAACGGAAAAGCGTTCGGTTATTGAAAACCGTGACTTGCGTACCCGAGCCATGCTGGCGACGCTTTTAATGTCATTCGGAACGCCGATGCTGGTGGCCGGCGATGAGTTCGGCAATACGCAGTTCGGCAATAATAACCCGTATTGTCAGGATAATGTGCTGACGTGGATTGTCTGGCAGGCTATCCGGCAGCAGGACCGGGATTTGGTTCGCTATGTGCGGCGTCTGATTCAGCTGCGGCAAAAAATGGACGTGTTTGCGCGCAAAAAGTTTTTCAGCGGCAAGCTGATAGAAAAATATGCCCGCTATGATATCAAAGATATTATGTGGTACCGGGAAGACGGCGTGGAATTTCAAAATCCGGATTGGTATATGGAAGACAGAAAAAGTCTGGCCTGTTTGATTTACGGTGAACCAGCGGCGTATTTTATTATTTATAACGCCAATGACAAGCCGATGAACTGGATATTGCCGGATTTTTTGGAAAAAACAAAAGTTATATTGGCGCTGGACAGCGGCGAGCAAATTAAGCCGGATACGCCGATTGAGGCAGATAAAATAGAAGTGCCGGCATGGACGGTTTGGGTATTGGATTTGAGAAGACCGGAGAAATAAATGCAGAACAGTTGGAATTTGTTGTTAGATAAACTTGGCATTGCCAAAAGCTACACCGATGCGGCGCAGAATCGCAAAGAATATGTGACAGACGATGAAACTTTGCTTAAAATGGTAAATTATCTGGGTTTTAAGCTGGATAAAATTGAAGACAGCGACAAGCTGCTGGCAAAGCTGGAAAAAGAACGCTGGCTGTATGCTATGGAGCCGATTTATGTGCTGCGCCGCAATGCTCTTAAGTTTGATGCCGTGCTGCCGAAAAATGAGGTCGAATGTATTGAGCTTGTCTTCAAAAATCAGCAAACCGGCGATGAACCGAATGTGCTGTATTCATACAAAATTGCCGAAGAAAAAATGCTGGGGCGCAAAGAATACGCCCGCGTGGAAATTCAGCTGGATAATGCCTTGGAGCCGGCCTATTATGAAGTGGATTTAACGGCCGGTAGCAGCAAGTCGCATACGGTTTTGGCGGTTACGCCGGATAAGTGCTATGAGCCGGAATATCTGCAGCATCATAAGATTTGGGGAATGGCGATTCAGCTTTATTCTTTAACCAGCAAGCGCAACTGGGGTGTCGGTGATTTTACGGATTTGGCTGAGTTGGTGGATTTGTGCGCGCGGCAGGGTGCAAATATTATCGGCTTAAATCCGCTGAACGTACTGTTTCACGATTTTCCGGAAAACGCCAGTCCGTATTCTTCTATCAGCCGCTTGTTTTTGAATCCGATTTATATAGATGTTGAGAAAGTAAACGGCTATAAGCCGGAATACTTAGCCGGCAAAGAGGCGGAATTAGAGCAGCTGCGGGCGGCGGAAAATATTGATTATACCGGCGTGTATAATTTCAAAATGCAGATTTTGCAAAAGATTTATGACGATACGTTTGCCAAACTGGAAAAATCGGCGGCGTATCAAAAATTTGAAAAGAAAAATAAAGAAGATTTAGAAAACTTGGCAACTTATCAGGCGCTTTATTCATCGCTCTGCCATTCGGTTTACGGCGGGTGGCGGGCTTGGCCGAAAGAGCTGAAAAATCCGCAGTCGCCGGAAGTTAAAAAGTTTAGGACTGAAAATCGCAAGACCGTTAATTTCTTTAAGTTTCTGCAATATTGGGCGGAAAAGCAGCTGGAAGACGTGCAGAAAGAAATTGAGCAGCGCGGCCTGAAAATCGGTTTATACCGCGATTTGCCGGTCGGGCTGTGCAAAGACAGCGCCGAGCTGTGGAGCGAAAATGATTTGTTTATCAAAGACTGCGGGGCAGGCGCGCCGCCGGATATTTTCTTCCCGACAGGGCAAAAATGGTGCTTGGGCGCGTTTAATCCGTATAAGCTGAAAGCCAACGCCTATCGTCCGTTTATCAAAATTCTGCGGGCGGCAATGGAAAACGCCGGAGCAATCCGCATAGACCATGTGATGAGCCTGCAGCGCTTGTATATTATTCCGGACGATTCTGAAAAAGGCACCTATGTTTACTATCCGTTTGCCGATATGCTGGGAATTTTGGCTTTGGAAAGCTATTTGCAGAAATGTATGGTGGTGGGCGAAAGTATCGGCAACGTGCCGGACGGTTTTATCGAGGCTATCCAAGAGCGCGGAGTATATTCGCTGAGCGTGCTGTGGTCAGAGCGCTGGAACGGCAGCGGACCGTTTAAGCTGCCGCAGGATTTTGCACCGCACACATTCTGTTCTATCGGCACGCACGATATGGCGCCGCTCAAAATGCGCTGGTTCGGCGGCGATATAGAAACTATGTATAACCTGAAAATGCTGACGGCGGAAGAGCGGCAAAATCAATATAAGGGCAGGGAAGCGGAACGCCGCTGTCTGCTGGACGCTTTGGACTATACGCATTCGTGGTCGGCAGACCGCACCAGACAATGCGATTGCTTATACGGCGAGGGTTATCCGAACGGCATTATGGAAGCCACAGAGCGCTATTTATCTTCCAGCGCCTGCTCTGTATTTTTAGCCCAGCCGGAAGATATTTTCGGCGTGAATGTGCTGCAGAATCTTCCGGGAACGGATAGGGATAAGCATCCGAATTGGCGCCGCAAGCTGCCGGTAAAACTGGAAGATTTTGAACAAAATGAAGATTTTGTTCGTGCAGTTTCCGCAATAGGGAGGAAGAATTGAAACTCGGCTAATGGTCTACTACTTTTAACTTTTTGTGCTTGTGTACCTCTTTGTACACGGCGCAAAAAAGTTAATGCGTATTAGCCTCATTATCCGAGTTCCCGAGAATTGCAACGCGTCTAACGGCACATCTAAAGGCAACTTACGTTCATTCAGAAAATTCATGTACTACTATGTACACTAGGATTTTCTTCAGAACTAGAGTTGCCTTTATCTGTACCATTATCCGCATTGCTTGACAGTGTTTGCTATTTAAAACCTCGCCCCATGAGGGAGAGGTCGACACGTTAGTGTCGGGTGAGGGGTATCAAGAAAAATAATCAATTTACAGCGCAAGAATCTTACTTCTCATTAAGCTTATTATCTGAGTTTATATGCGTAAATTTTAAGAAGCTTTAAGGCGGATATGAAACCAAGCTCTGCCGGCTTCTTTATATATCATTTGGCATTTATTATTTATTTCTGCAGGGGTTAGCTGCATATAGAATTTCCCTTTTGAATAAAAGTGAACCATATCAGTACCGATAGAAGATTGAGAATCTTTACTTGAATAGGCTATCATTTCAATTTCATTAGGAAATTTTTGAGCCGCCAACATGATATTTTTGCAATATTCTATGGTAGATTTTTTTGCTTTTCCGGCATATCCGGCATTTGTCCATATTCTTATGGCATAAATAAACATTGAATATGGGTTACCGTTACCGTCAGTGTGATGAGCAATGCCGTATGAAACATTTGCATAATTTCCATCTTTATCATAAATTG
The DNA here is from genome assembly GCA_963632615.1 of uncultured Eubacteriales bacterium. GTDB lineage: Bacteria > Pseudomonadota > Alphaproteobacteria > RF32 > CAG-239 > RUG410. The sequence goes on along the minus strand of CAVGVF010000015.1, from coordinate 434 downwards.
AATTGTTTTTATATGTAAAACCGTCAGGTATTGCATTTAAAGCTTTAAAAACAGGTGTTATGTCTGTTTCATTATGGTTTTTCATACCTAATAAATTCTCTCTGATAGAAATAGCATTAGCTAAAAGTTCTTCTAATAGTTCAAGTTGTTTATTTGATTCATATTTTTCCATAGCCTTGGAATAACCGGCAATACCGCCGACAGACAGAACCGCGATGATAGCGAGGACACCAAGCATTTCTATCATACTTCGTCCGTACTGCACGCCATCTGCTAGGAATTTTTGCGCTCGTGTACTTCTTTTGTACACGTCGCTTAAAAATCCCGTCGCATCTTGTGCACATTGCGGACGAAGAACTTGTTTTAAAACCTCGCCCCGTGCGGGAGAGGTCGGCACGTTAGTGTCGGGTGAGGGGTACTTAAAAAACTTGCAA
>CAVGVF010000014.1:22959-23650 GCA_963632615.1 uncultured Eubacteriales bacterium | reverse complement strand
GATGTACCATCCTGGATCCTCGGCGAATGAGCTGACGCTCAAAGCCAAGGATGACAATAGGAGTATGTTGCAATATGGCCGGTCGATGATTGAGATGTTAGGAGTATTAGCCATTATTGCCGTGTTAAGTGTCGGAGGTATCGCCGGTTATTCTAAAGCCATGGAAAAATGGCGGTCAAATATACAGCGCAATATGCTCTCTCAGCTTGTCAGAACCACACTTGAATTAAAAAGCAATTTAGGCGGAGAATCTTTTACATTCCAAGGAATAACTTATATCCTAAACGCTTTGGGCGAAACTCCTGAAGGTATGATATATAAAAACGGAAAAATATATGATAAATACGGAACACAAATAGAATTAGCCTATGGAATGCGCACGCAAGTTAATCAGCAAAATCAAACATTTAAAATTTTTCAGCTGCTTATATATTTAACATTTTATCAAACAGACACAACCTCCGCCCCTTCTGTTAAAGAACTCTGCCGCAATATTGTATACAGTCTGATTCCGGTTGCGAATGAAGTTCAAGAAATTACTGTATGGTATTCCGATGATAGCAGCTGGAATAAAACTTCCGGAATATCATTATATACAAATAAAACATTGCCTAACGCAACCATCAGCGATATAAACCAAAAATGCAATATTACTTTTCCGGAAAAAGGTTACGCCCACTTTACAATCTCG
>CAVGVF010000014.1:0-22900 GCA_963632615.1 uncultured Eubacteriales bacterium | reverse complement strand
AATCAATACATTATACCAAGTTTTTCTATTTTTCCAGCATATAGACAGTAAAATTGCAGACAAAGCTACAAAAAGACCACCTGATACAAGCTCTGCTCCAAACTCAAGAATATCAACTAAATTTGCCAGCCAAGTAAACATTACTATAAACCATGCAAATACTAAACCAACAGCATTATCTTTAGAACTGTTATTTTTGTTGCTACTCAATGAATTGATACTGAATGAATTAAATGCACTAAACATAATCTAAAATTTTTAAGGGTAAAACACTAAGTTAATTAAATGAATATTAAGTAAAATAGAGATCTATCCTATAAAAAGAAAGACTACAAAACTTGCAACAAAATATGTAAACAAAATTTTCTCTATAATACTTAATTAAACCATCTTTAGTATATCAAGATTTTAACATCTTTGCAATAAAAATCGTACAGGGGTTTTTGTAGAATATTTAAACCTAAGAATGAAACTGGCTTTTCTCAAATATCAAAGGGCGGAGCTTGAAAACTCCGCCTCACCATACTAGTTCTTTAAAAGAAGGATGATGATTTTTAGCACTAATATTATAATGCTAAGAACTTTGATAACATCGTTCATCTCTTTCACCTTTCAGCCAATCTTGGCAGTTGTGAAAGGGATAAACCCCGCCTAAATTTGCCATGTTTTGACTTATGGTCTTGACATTTTAGCAAAAATAGGTTACATTTAACTCAGAAAGAAGTTAAAAGAGGGTTTAACCCTTTCTAGTTAATCTAACGTCCAGTGGTGCAACACCGGACGTTTAATTTTATATCAGTATTGTTTTCAAAAATCAAGAAAAGAAAATAAATTACACTTTTAGATTACAAAAAAAACTGAACTTTACAAAGTTCTTTACTTTTATGCAATTTATCGTTAAAAAATTTATAGGCATAGAGATGTGCCGAGGGCATCGAAAACCCTTTATTCAGATATACAGTCGCAACAAGCATATGCGACTTTAAACTTGTATGCCGACCTCTGTTTAACAATGGACGGATGTCGGTGAATAAGGCTATCAGCTTAATAAGCCGAGCCGTTTTTTGTATATCTGATACGGTTTTCGAACATCCGCCCGCTTTTTTGACAGCGGGTTTTGTTTTGTGCATTCAAGGAGTTCGATATATGAATAAGTTAAAAAATAGAATAGTCTCACGTCTTTCCGCCTCCGCTCTCAACGTCATTCTTCGGCGTGAACGAAGTGAACTGTCCGGAGAATCCAGGAATATAATGGCAATATTATTAAATGCAGCAAACAGTATTGTTTCTCACTTTTTAAACGTCATTACCGGATTTATTCCGGTAATCTTGGTGCAGCGAGTCTCTTACTTAGTCAATAAATTTGCCTTATTATTTAAAAGGAGTATGTTCAACCAAGATTGCCGGAACAAGTCCGGCAATGACGAGTGCAGAGAACGTTGGCTTAATGTTTTTTCCAAATTCCTTAAATTATTGAAGCGGATATACCATCCTGGATCCTCGGCGAATGAGCTTTCGCTCAAAGCCAAGGATGGCTATAATAGTGTGTTACAGGGCGGAAGAAGCATGATAGAAATGCTGGGTGTATTGGCGATTATTGGCGTTTTAAGTGTCGACGGCATTGCCGGATATTCCAAAGCTATGTTTATGTGGAAATCAAATGTACAACGTAATATGCTAACAGAGCTGATATCCGGAGTTATAAGATTTCAAAGCTATTCAAAACCAACTTTCAGCCAGGGAGCTGAAATTGACTTGACACCTGTGTTTGGAGCAATGGGGTTGCTTCCTGAAGGAACAGTATATAATACTTGGATTCAAGACAAATACGGTGTCAAAGCTCAAATTGGCTATAGCTATTATTATTTTATTCGTTTATACTACGTACCAACCGAAGGAGATGGAATTTCCGCATATCAAGAGCTATGCCGCAATGTTGTACAGGTTACAAAACCACTAGCTAATATAATTTGGGAAATACGCAGTTGGAAAAAAGATGGTACAAATCGTTCATATAGTGTTATATATAATGGTCGAAATTTAGCTGCTGAAACCGTAGAGGAAACAAATAAAAAATGCAAAAATGTGGCTTTTGGACATTATATGACTATAGCTTTTAAATTCTAAAATCCGGATAATGAGGCTAACAAACCAACTAAAAACAAACCAACTCCGTAAAGCAATGCGGATAATGTTGCAGATAAAGGCAACTCTAGTTCTGAAGAAAATCCTAGTGTACCCAGAAGTACATGAATTTTCTGAATGAACGTAAGTTGCCTTTAGATGTGCTATTAGACGCGTTGCGCTGAGAGTTTTCTGGCGGCGCCGGAAATACGCATCACACAATACGATGCCACCTGCTCTGCCGGTAAATTGGTAGTTTTGCAGTCACGCTCACAATCATAAAGCATAGACAATGCACCTAACACACGCTCGCGCGTCCAAATTCTTAACTGCTGCATAAAAGCGGCTTTACGATAAAACATCAGCGGCGGACGCAATGATTTCAACGCTTCATCTGTTGATTTTCCGCCTTCCAGCAATGCCGCGCAGCTCAAAATTTTATTAAAGTGATAGCTTAATTGCCGGATAATTGTTGCCGGTTCTTCGCCCTCTTTCAGCAGGCGGTCAAACATCGCTCCGGCTTTTGCCACTTCTCCGCCGGCAGCATAATAGCAGAAATCATCATAATTGGCGCCGGCCACATCGCTGACCGCAGCCTTGACATCGGATATTGTCACATTTTTGCGTTCGCCCAAATACATCGCCAATTTTTCAATTTCGCTCTGATTAACTTTCCTGTCCGGCGACAAACGCGAACATAAAACCTGCAATGTTGCCGTATCAAAAATCAACCCTTGCGCCCGCAGAAGCGCTGCTGCAGATTCGGCAATATTTTCTTCTCTGTCATCATAGCAGCCGACAATAATCACATCGGCACGGTCTTTAGCCCAAGTTATCAGCGATGATTTTGTATTGAGCGATGACGAACAAACAATCAGCAAATTATCCGACTTTGTATCCGGTATCAGATTTTTCAACACCGAAGCCAAGTTATTATCGGCGTTTTTAACCACCACTGCGCGGCGTCCGCCCATCAGCGACTGCGCATAATATTCGGCATAAATTTCCTGGCCTTCTTTAGAAATTTCGCTCATTTCCAGCGCTGCATAGCGAAAAGCATCCTGCACATCTCCGCACACGGCTTCAGCGCATTTTTTCTGCAGCATAGCAATCGTGCCTTCATTGCTGCCGAACAAAACCACACACTTCACATCCGGATTGGGATTTTTGCAAAAACTCTCGAGCTGTGCTTGCTTAAAATTCATTTGGATTACCGCGTTTTGTTTTAACCGAATGGAAATAAGCACCGATTCGCAGCGATATGTCATTGGCTATAATTTTGGCGCCGTCTTTTTCCACTTTCTTTTTATCCATAGTGGTAGAATACGGGTTATCCAGCAAGTCATAGCTCAAATATACCCAGCTGCGTCCGCTGACAAGCCGGCCGTTTTCCTTGCTCCACAAAGAATAATTAACCGTATATTTTACCTTTTCGCGGGTAGCGGTAATATCATCGCGCAAAGCCTGCTGCACCGTATTGGCCTGAGCCGGCTGAATTTTCAGAAAATATTTAGCGCATTTCGGCGTACCGTGCGGATTGAAAGTATCCATCAGCTCATTTTTAATCAGCTGGCCTATTCTATCCGTAACGGTTTCAATTTTTATCTGCGCCATTTCCCGCACAATATCGGTATCATACTGGTTATTATAATACCATAAATCATCGCCGGATGTTTTTTCTACATACAGCGGTTCAAACCCGCAGGCGGCAAGTCCGAAAACCGCCGCCGCTATTATACCTTTTTTATATAACAATGTTTACAATCCTATTTGGTACAACAATAATCTTTTTAACTGTTTGGCCTTCCAGCTGACGAGCCACGTTCTCCAAAGCCAAAGCGGCTTTTTCAACATCTTCGCGAGCGGCATCTTTAGCAACCGTAACAGTGCCGCGCATTTTGCCGTTCATCTGCACGCCCATAGTTACCATATTGTCTTCAGCCAATTTAGCATCGCCGACCGGCCAGGTTTCGGTAATAACCAAAGTATCATGTCCCAAGCGCGCCCACATTTCCTCGGCCAGGTGCGGAGTAAACGGACTGAGCAGCTTAATCAGCGTTTCATACATTTCAGCCGGAATCTGTGCCATATCTGCCAAATAGTTTACATAAATCATCAGCGAAGAAACCGCAGTGTTAAACTTCATAGTATCGATTCTATCGGTAACTTCCAAAATGCACTTATGCATAGCCCGCAAATCATCGGCTGTCGGCTTAGCCTCTTTCGACACTTTTTTAAACAAAGCATAAACTTTGCTGACAAAACGATATACGCCGTTCAGGCTTTCTTCCGACCACATTGCCACTTGATCAAACGGTCCGATAAACATTTCATACAAACGGAACGTATCGGCACCGTAAGTGGAAACAATATCATCTGGGTTTACGACATTGCCGCGGGATTTAGACATTTTTTCGCCGTTGGCGGCCAAAATCATACCATGCGATGTACGCTTGTGATACGGTTCCGGCATCGGCACATAGCCGCAATCATACAAGAATTTATGCCAAAAACGAGAATACAGAAGGTGCAGCGTGGTGTGTTCCATACCGCCGTTGTACCAGTCCACATTCATCCAATAATCCAAGGCTTCTTTAGAGGCAAATTCCTTGTCGTTGTGCGGATCGCAATAGCGCAGGAAATACCAAGAAGAACCGGCCCAGTTCGGCATCACGTCGGTTTCTCGGCGAGCCGGACCGCCGCAGCACGGGCAAGTGGTTTTAACCCACTCGGTCGCATTAGCCAGCGGAGAGTCGCCGTTATCATTCGGACGATAATCCGGAACTTCCGGCAATTTCAGCGGAAGCTGATCTTCCGGAATCGGCTGCCAGCCGCAGTGTTCGCAATAAACCATCGGGATAGGCTCGCCCCAATAGCGCTGGCGGGAGAATACCCAGTCACGCAGCTTGAAGTTTACTTTAGCCTTGCCGAAACCTTTTTCCTCGGCATATTTAATGGCAGCGGCCATAGCTTCTTTTTTATCCATACCGTCCAAAAATCCGGAATTGATATGCTTGCCGTCTTCTTCCCAAGCTTTTTCGCTGATATCTCCGCCGTCCAAAACTTGAATAATCGGCAAATTAAAGACTTTGGCAAAATCATAGTCACGCTGGTCGTGCGCCGGAACCGCCATAATGGCGCCGGTGCCGTAACCGGTCAGAACATAGTCGGAAATAAACACCGGAATCAATTTGCCGGTAAACGGATTTTTCGCTTTAATGCCTTTTAATTCCACACCGGTTTTGGTAGTGTCGGCCGTACGCTGCAGCTCGGATTTTTTAGCCGCTTCATCAATATAATTCTGTACTTCTGCCGCATTTTCAAAACGGTTCATCAGCTCTTTAACAAACTCATGCTCCGGAGCCATAACCGTATAGGTCACGCCGAAAGTAGTATCCGGACGAGTGGTATAAACCACCATATTTTTGCCCAAAGAATTGCCGTTGTTATCCGTCAGTTCAAAGCTCAATTCCGCACCTTCGGAACGGCCGATCCAGTTAATTTGGGTCGAACGCACGCGGTCAATAAAATCAACTTCTTTCAAATCATCAATCAGGCGGTCGGCATATTTGGTAATAGCCACCATCCATTGCTCTTTATCGCGGCGAACCACCGGAGCTCCGCAGCGCTCGCAGCAGCCGTTGACAACTTCTTCATTAGCCAAGCCGACTTTGCAGGACGGGCACCAGTTAATCGCCATCTTAGATTTATAGGCTAAACCATGTTTCCACAGCTGAATAAACATCCATTGCGTCCATTTATAATATTCCGGATCGCAAGTGGCAAAACTTCTGTCCCAGTCAAAGCTGAAACCGATAGATTTAAGCTGACGGGTAAAGTTTTCTATATTCTGCTTGGTTGAAATTGCCGGATGCACGCCGGTTTTGATGGCATAGTTTTCGGCCGGTAGCCCAAAAGCGTCAAAGCCCATCGGATACAAAACATTAAAGCCTTGCATTCTCTTTTTGCGCGAAACCACATCCAGCGCCGTATAAGAACGCGGGTGCCCCACATGCAAGCCGGCACCGGACGGATAAGGAAATTCCACCAAAGCATAAAATTTTGGTTTAGAGTGGTCTATTTCAACTTTATAAGCTTTTTCATCATTCCAAATTTTCTGCCATTTTGCTTCAATAGAGCGGAAGTTATATCTGTCTTCCAGCTGCCATTCTTTTTGCCATTCGGCAAACGATTCTTTTCCATTATATCTGGCGTTACCCGACATTGTTAATTTTCTCCGTAATAAAAAACTTTTGTAATTTGAGTTCAAACTATCACACTGTTTTATAAATTTCAAAGTTTTTTTAAGTTTATACGCAGTGCACTCGGGCAAATTAACCAAATTATAACGCTTGCCTGCTAAGCTTAGCGCAAAAATTCGGGAGAGAAAAGCATGAACGGACAGACTTTTTTGCAAAAAGCGCTTGAACAATCTTTTCAAAAACCAATGATGACCGACTACAACAATATAGATTTTGTTTTTTGCCGGGATTCCAGCGGTAATTTCATTATGGGCGACAAAAGCGAATGCCATTTTGCTCCGTGCCTGATTTCTGCCTCTCAGATAAAAGAATACATCAATAACTCTTGGCACGATGTGCGCCATTCCCCGGCGCTGAATCATGAATATGAAACATTCCGCCACTATTTTGAAGAAAACATCATTATTCCGGAAAAATCGCCGACCATACAATCTATGCGCCTGTGGCTGGATTTAACCTCGGTCAGCCGCCAAGCCGCGCAAAAAAAGCGGGTTATCGCCGCTTTGATGCCGCCGCAGTTTAAAGAAACTCTTTCGGATATGGAAAAAGGCTACCGCGCCGCCCTGAAAAAGGTTCGGATTTGCGAAGAAGAAAACCTCGATGCCGTGGAAATAGCGCAAATCAACGATTTTACCGGTACATACCGAAAAACCATAAAATCTCTGCATTGGCAGGATATATGTTTTTTCAAAAACAAATTCCGGCTGCGCCGCGCCCTGCTTAACGCGTTGGAAATCATTCTGCAAAATGAAAATGTTATGCCTGAATTTGAGCTGCTGCATCCGTTTTTGGGTGCAAAAAAGAAATGGAGCCAAGCTTATGCCAACCACTACCGCAGCGATATGCTGCTGCTCATCGATAAGCTGAAAAATCTGTCGCACAACCGCAGCCTTTTGGAGCTGGCGCAAATATATTTGAGGAACCGCCGCCAATATAAGCAGGCTTTCCGTGATTTTTGCAATCAGCGCCGTGCTCCGAATTTGGATGACATTGTCGCTATCAAAAAAGCGGCTCAAACCATGTTTAACGAATTTACCAAGCTTTGTTATCTGGAAGGCGTGCGCAAGGCGTTTGAAGTAAAATTCCTTGATACCTGTCCGGCTCCGCAAAATCCGCAGCTGCCGTCGGTTGCTCCGGATGAAGAAATCGGCAAAATCCGTAACATTGTGGAATCCTGCCGCCAAATTGACTGCAAAAAGACCAAAACCGGACGCTTTTATTTTGACGCTATTCAAAACTATACTCAAGCCCGCGCCAAAATAGATAAAATTCTGATTGATTACATCGGAATTCCCAACACGCAGGCCGAAAAAGAAAGTGCCTGATTTTTGCACAAAACTATAGACAAAAGACAAAAGCTATGCTATTATTATGCTAAATAGGAGTACAAAGATGGTTAAATCTTCTAAAAATACTGAAAAATACATTCCTAAACCCATTGAAGCCGCTGCTTTGAAGGAATTGAAGGCGTCTTGGCGCTTTTATGAAAGCAAAGAAGATTTTGAAAAAGTCGTTGAAAAATTTGAAAATCAAACTATCAAAATCAATGGCAAAGACGTAAACGCTTGGTGCGTTGCCTGCAGCAATGCCTTTGTTTCAATGGGCATAACACCCGAAACTTACGGTGCTGAATCTTTGGCAAAAGCGGAACAAGAACTCAAAAACAATAAACCTTTATGGAAAAAGGTTCAAGCCGCGCACCTTTATAATTATGCAGGCTTTCAGCCGGAAATAGATTTGAGCGACAGCAAACTCAGCGCCGATGACATTCTGCAAAAAATCGGCGAAAATCTGGATAAAATGGAAAAAGGCCAAATGGTTGATGGCAAATATCAGCCGTCCAGAGCCGAAAAAGCCGTTTTACGGACTTTAGGAAATTACGGCGAATTTATCCGCAACCCTAAAAGCGAAGATGAAATTGCCAAGTTCAGCGAAGAAATAAAAAAGCGATTCGGGAAAATCGGCAAAAGAGAAGATTATCAAATTATTGAACCTAAATCTCCAAAGAAACAACAAAAAAAGACTAATCGAAAGGACAATACCATGAGTGACGATAAAGAATTTAAATTAAGCCAGGATCAATTAGATTTTTGCGAGGATCACGGTATTGCACCTGAAACGATTACTTCGGAAGAAGCCTATAAAGAAGCCGTAAAAAAATTCAGCAATGAAAATACAGATTCGCAAAAAGACGATGTCAAAACCGATGATAAAGATAATAAAAAAGACGATTCGCAAAAAACTGCTGAAAACGGCGGCAAAGATGATGATAAAGGTGAAAGCAAAGACGATAAAGAAAAAGATGACAAAAACAAAACTCCTTTGCAATGCGAGATAAAGCAGCCGCAGCCGGAAGAAAAAACTGATAACAAAACTCCGGAATGGGTTGCCGAAAAAGCTAAATGGTATGCGGACAAAGCCCGAAAAGAAGAAATCCAAGGCTACGAGCAAGACACTTCTAAAGAAGGTTTTGCCGCCAAATTTGAAAACGCTGAAATCCATTACAGTTCTCCGGATAATGTAACTGTTTCGCCGGATGCCGGCTATAAAGTTTTTGACACTATGCTGGAAGAACCGGACAACCAAGGCCGTCCGATAGAATTTCCGGACAACGCCTCTAAAGAAGTTGCTACCCGCTTATACGCTGCCTGCGTTTTGCACGGCAACCCGATGCAAGGCGCCGTACCGACTGAATTAGATGAAGAAACTCTGAATAAATGCGGTTTAAACCCGAAACAAGTTGAGCAAGTTAAAGCCCATTTAACAGCTTCTCAAAAGAAAAATGACGGTCAGGAAAAATCCGGAGAAGGAAAAGAAGGAGAGGAAAAACCAAGCGAGCAAAAAGTAAGCCAAGAAGAAATTAAAGAATATGAAAAAACAATGGAAACAGCCGCAAAATTAGGTATTGCTCCTGATGAGGTTAGTCTAGCTGCTCCAGAAGGAATTGTTACACTTAAAAAGCCAGAAGAAGTCAAACCATTAGAAGGTGCTGATAGAAAAGCATTTATAGACAGCTTAACCAAAGAACAGCTGCGAAAAGCTATAAACCTCGGCGGTAATAAAACTGACGAACAAAAAAATATGGTTGAGGAGATTCGTGGTCAACTAATTCAAAAAGATCTTGAAGCTATAAAAAATCTGAAACAGCAATTTAACCAAATGAAAAAAGACGGCTTGATAGATGTTAAGCTAAATAAGGATGGTAAACCGCAAATTGTTGCCGGAGCAAAAGGAAATGAAGAAGCTGTCAAAAATGCTACAGCTATTATGAAAGAAGCTTCTGAACTTGTTAAATCCGGATTAACAACAAACCGCGGTGTAGATACTGCCCATTATACAGTTAAACTGGAAAATCAGCAGCAAAAAGACAATAACCAAACTCTAAGAGCCGAGCAAATCGCCATCCTCAAAATGCAAAGAGGCAGACAATAACCACTATTCGGGAGACAAGCCATGAATGGATTTGATAACGATTTTCTGGACTTTTTGAAAGCCTATTATCCGACGGATTACATTTTGGCTAACTCCGAAGATGTAAAACCGGAAAGCCTGAGCCGTATCTATAATGACTACAGCCACCAATTCAGTATCTGGGTAAAAGTTCCGGCTTCTATCCGCGACACCTTCAACGGCCGTGTCCCGCAAGAAATTTTGCAGCTCGCCGCAGACGGCAAAGAGCAAATTTTAAAAGACATTGCCGCCGGACGCAAGCCGCCGCGGCCGGAAGAAGAAAATATGCTGCCGCCTCCTCCGCCGCCTGAACAAATTGTGGCTTCCGCTGCCTTTGCCGCCGCTCTGACTGCCGGATACAGCAAACAGGCTTCTTACGAACTGTCGGCTCACCACTTGTTCCGTGAATCCTTAAAAGACAAAGCCGTTGCCGGAACCATGAACGAAACCGAGCGCAAAGCTTGGCTGCAATCCCGTCAAGACGATATCGACACCATCAAAAAAGATTGGGGCAGCTGCCAGCATGAAAAAATGTTAATTCATTTGTTCAGCAAATATAACAGCGGCAAAATCGATAAAGATAAATTTTTACCGCAAGTCGTGGATTTGATGCAAAAGATTGAATCTTCCAACCACCGCGACCACTTGCTTGCCTACTTAAAAACACGTCCGGTGCAAGCTAAATTGGCGCACTTTAAGGAAGACGTGCTGGATACTTTGTCGCAGACAATTCTGCATGATATTCCGCTAAACGAACGCGATGACTACCTGCGCGCCAGCATTCCGCTCAAAATTCAAATGCGCCGCCTGATTGATAAAGATAATTCGGGAGACAATGAAAACATCGCCGTTACCGTCAACAACATTGTTGAACAGGCTGAAAAAGGCAATATCGGACTGGATTTAAGCAATTACACAGCCGATTCGCATCATCCGATGTCGGCTGAACTGCGCCAAATGTTTATGATTGCCTGCTGCATACATGATGTGCCGTACCGCAGCCCGAACGGCGAACGCATCAATCCGAATTCCGAACTGGTAAAACAGCTGCCGGCCGATATTCAAGCTTTGGTAGTTTCCCGCGATATGCGCTTGGCTAAAGAAGCGATGATAGATATGACCGGCGACGGCAAATGCCTGCACGACATAGCCAACACTCTGCCGTCCGTTCTCCGCTCGCAGAAAGTCCGCGAAAACGCTTAGATATTGCTGCAAAAACCTTTAATTGCCGCCGCTTTAATCTTCGGCGGCAAAATTTATATTGTTATCTTGATTTATCTTCATGCACAGAATAATGCCGAAGCTTGACATAATTGAAAACATAACCGTTCCGCCGTATGAAATCAGCGGCAGCGGAATCCCCACCACCGGCAGCACGCCCATTACCATGGCAATATTGATAAACACATACAGAAAATAGTTTGTGTTCAGCCCGATAACCACCAATTTGGCAAAATAATTGTTAATTCTGAAAGCAAACATATATCCCATGGCAATTACCAGAATATTCAGCAAAACCAGCGTCAGACTGCCTATCATACCGAACTCTTCGGAAAACATCGTAAAAATAAAATCCGTATGCTTTTCCGGCAAAAAGTTTAAATGCGTCTGCGTGCCGTGCAGAAACCCCTTGCCGAAAATTCCGCCGGAACCAAAAGCTATTTTAGATTGAATAATATGATAACCGGCGCCGAGCGGATCGCGTTCCGGATTTAAGAAGGTCAGAACACGGTTTTGCTGATATTCATGCAAAAAGTTCCAGGCTATCGGCAGCATAGCACCGGCAGCAATGCCGACCAAAGCGAATTTCCACCATTGCACACCCACCACAAACAGCATAATCGTTGCCGTAAACAGCAGCATCAGCGCCGTGCCCAAATCCGGCTGCAGGCAAATTAAGGCCACCGGCAAAAAAGTCATAACCGCCGGAATAATAATGCCGCGGATAGTGCGTATATTCTGCAGAGTGGTCGTACTGAAATAACGAGCCAAAAACAGCACCATACCGATTTTCATCAGCTCTGACGGCTGAATTTTGAACAGCCCCAGATTTATCCAGCGCTGCGCGCCCATACCGATATGCCCGCCGATTTCCACCGCAAACAGCAAAAACAAAGTTATAAAATAAAAAGCATAGGCGCCGTTATAATAGTAGCGGATATTAACCATTGCCAGCCCCAGCATAACCAGCACCGCCACGCCGAAACGGCTGATATGGCGGATTGCCCAAGGCTCCCAATTTCCGTTGGCTGCGGAATAAAGCGTCATTGTCCCGATTCCGGCCAATATCACAATCAAAAAAATATACCCGAAGCTGAGTTTGAGCACTTTATCCTTAAAGCTGAAATTCCGGCTGCTATATCCCAAATCATACATTTTGTCACCTATTTGATGTCAAGTTGCAAAGCTTCTTGCAAAATTTTGCTGGCAATCGGCGCCGCCACGCCGGAACCGGAAGAACCGTGTTCCACAATCACGGCAACAGCATAGCGCGGATTGTCTACCGGTGTAAAGCCGATAAACAGCGCGTGATTTCTAAGCCGCCACGGCAGCTGCTCATCGCGCAGAATACCGCTGCTGCGCTCTTTCATGGAAATACGGCGAACCTGTGTAGTACCGGTTTTGCCGCCCATCATCGCCCCGTTAATATTAAAACGAGCTCTGCCGGCCGTTCCGCCTGCTCCGTTGACCACTTCAAACATACCGCGCTTAACAATTTCGATATTCTTGGTAGAAATATCCAAACGCTTGATTTTAGCCAGCTCTTTTTCGGTCGGCTTAATAAAAGTCGGCTGCACGGCATATCCGCCGTTTACAACCCGCGCCAGCATTGTCGCCAGCTGCAGCGGAGTTACCAGCACATAGCCCTGCCCGATGCCGGAATTGGCTGCATCACCCTGTGTCCAAGAGGTGCCGAAACGAGCTTTTTTCCAAGCTTTAGTCGGAATAATTCCGGCCTTTTCATTATCCAATCCGACTTCTAAAACATTCCCCATTCCCAGCTTAACCGCCATATCGTGAATCTTATCAATTCCCAATTTCATCGCCGTTTCATAAAAGAAAATATCGCAGGAATGCTTTAAGGCCTCAACCACATTCAAACTGCCGTGCCCCGAATGCCGCCAGCAATGGAAACGGATGTTTCCCACATCCAGCCCGCCGCTGCAGTTAAATCGGGTATTCAAATCAATAACACCGGCTTCAAGCGCCGCCAAGGCTACCACAACCTTAAATGTCGACCCCGGGGAATATTGTCCGGACACCGCCTTGTTTACCAAAGGCGTACGCTCGTTGTTAAGCAAAGCGTTCCAGTGCTTGTAGCTGATGCCGTTAGTAAATAAATTAGGGTCAAAAGAAGGTGTCGACACCAGTGCTAAAATCTCGCCGGTACGCACATTCAAAACCACAGCCGCTCCGCTTTCTTCGCCAAATGTTTCGTATGCGGCGCGCTGCAAACGCGCATCCAAAGTCAGTATCAGGCTCTGCCCTTCTTCGCCGCTGTTGCGTTCTATTTCATTCATCACACGGCCGTAGGCATTGACTTCCAATTTGATTGTTCCGCCTTTGCCCTGCAATTTATAGTCAAAATAGCGCTCCAGTCCGGATTTGCCGATTTTAAACCCCGGCACCATATACAGCGGATTATCTTTTTTATCTTTATCCGAAACCGGCCCCACATACCCCAAAACATGAGCGTATATATCGGCGTACGGATAATAGCGGCTCAAGCCTTCATCTATTTCGACACCCGGTAAATCCGGAGCATGCAGAAGAATTTTGGACACTTCGTTCCAGCTCAGATTATCTTTCAGCTTAATCGGTATAAAGCGGCGCTTATTTTTCAAATCTTTGCGTATTTTCTGCTCTTCGCCTTCCGTAAGCGGAACAATCTGCTTAAATGTCTTCAGTGTTTCGGCTATATCCGGAGTTTGTTCGGCCACCATCAAGGCCTGAAAATCTTGTTCGTTTTTAGCAATAATCTCGCCGTTCCTGTCAAATATCAGCCCGCGCGGCGGCACCAAAAATCTGGTAGAAATGCGGTTTTCATCCGACATCATCTTATATTTATCGGCCTCTTTGACTTGCAGAAAATACAGCCGCGCCACAATCACGGCAAACGCCAGCAGATTAAAGGCGATTACCACCAGTGTGCGGCGTTCGACAACTCTGCTTTTTTCGCCATTTCTATTCATTGATGCGCTCCTGCAGAAGCAAGTTATTCTGCACCCATGTGTTTACATAAGAAATCAGCGGATAAAACATAATTGTCGACAGCAAATTAACCATAATTTCCGTCATGGGAACAACTTGGCTGAAATAGGCCGAAACCAGCAGCCATTTTACCAATGTCAAAATAAATCCCGCCAAAGAAAACACCAGCCAGCCGCTGACAAAAGAAGCAGCCTTAAAATAACGAGCCAGCAAATCGGCGGCAAAAACCAGCAGCATCATTATCAAAATATTGATGCCGAGCGGTGTTGAGCTATAGGTATCCATCAAAAAACCCACAACAAAAGCCGAAATATAACTAAACATATAGCCGCGCTTCAGGGTCCAATAATAAACGCAGATAAAGCCCACAGACGGACGGAAATAGTTAAGTTCAAGCGAATTTATCGGCACATAAAACAAAAACATCAAAATCAGCGTCGCCACCAGAGGAATCCGGTGGCGGAAGAATAAACGCATTTTATCTTTGAAATTATTGTGCATTATTCTCGTTTTCCAAAAAATCATTTAAGCTTTCGCTTTCGGCAGAAAGACCGTAATCGACAATTCTCACATATTCTATACGGCTGATATCCGCCATTGTCTCAACATCTATAACGCCGTTTTTAATGGAATTTACAAAACCTATCGGCAAACCGGACGGAAACATTCCGCCGACTCCGGAAGTAACCACCACATCGCCTTCCTGAATGTCAGAAGTCGAACGGGTAAACATCAGCTGCGGCATCGCGGTGTTGTTGCCGCTCAAAATTCCCCTTACCCGCGTGCGCTCTATCACAACCGGAATTTTAGAGTTAATATCCGTTACCAAAATAACTTTGGCATAGCGGCCGCTTACTTTGTCTATTCGCCCGATAACGCTTTCATCGCCTAAAACAATCTGTCCTTTTTTAACCGCCTCATCGCCTATATAAACCAGCAGCGTATGCGTAAAGCTGTCACCGGATTCGGCAATAATTTTTGCACTCATAAAAGTAGCTTCGGCCGGCGGCACATAAT
The DNA here is from genome assembly GCA_963632615.1 of uncultured Eubacteriales bacterium. GTDB lineage: Bacteria > Pseudomonadota > Alphaproteobacteria > RF32 > CAG-239 > RUG410. The sequence continues at coordinate 7,835 of CAVGVF010000014.1, read as the reverse complement.
TCAGCAAACGCTCCAGCAGCTGATTTTCAACTTCCAAAGTGCGTACTTTGTTCTGCAGCAGCATCATCTGCTTATTTTCAACCTGCAAAGCGCGGTTATCCTCATAAATATGACTGATATCGTAAAAATAGGTATAAACTCTGTGAATCACCCGTGACGGCAGCTCCACAATCTGCATTACCGGACCGGTAACATTCATCACAACCCGATTGGCAGCATCAACCACAACACTGTCAACCCGGCTCAGCAAAATCAGCAAAAAAGCACTGATAAACAAAATAAAAACAAAAGTACGGCGCAGTAATGTTTTTAATTCGCCTATTCTGATAAGCAGTGTACCGCGCCGTTTCATCGATTAAATCCCTAAAATTAAAAGCTGACTATCCCATATTAGATAATGCGCTTTTCAGTTTGTTTACCTGATCCAAAGCCTTGCCGCAGCCTTTTGCCACACAAGCCAAAGGCTCTTCGGCAATAGAAACCGGCAAACCTGTTGCATTGCGCAGAACTTGGTCTAAGTTAGCCAGCAAAGCGCCGCCGCCGGTCAAAACAATGCCTTTATCAACAATATCGGCGGCCAATTCCGGCGCAGTGTTTTCCAAAGCGACCTTGACGGCTTCCACAATATCCGACACCGGCTCAACCAAACTTTCGGCAACTTGCCGTTCGGTTACTACAATTTCCTTAGGCACGCCGTTAATTAAATCGCGTCCTTTGATTTCTACCGTACGGCCTTCGCCTTTTTCCGGAGGGCAGGCCGAACCGATTTCTTTTTTAATTTTTTCAGCGCTGCTTTCGCCGACCAGCAGGTTTTTATTGCGGCGGATATAGTTGACAATAGCGCTGTCCATCTTGTCGCCGCCAACGCGGATGGAGCGGGAATATACGATACCCCCCAAAGATAATACGGCCACTTCGGTTGTACCGCCGCCTATATCAACCACCATGCTGCCTGTCGGTTCGGTTACCGGCAATCCGGCTCCGATAGCGGCAGCCATCGGCTCTTCAATCAGCCAAACTTTGCGCGCACCGGCATATTCGGCCGATTCTTGAATGGCGCGGCGTTCAACAGCGGTTGAACCGGACGGCACGCAGATAACAATCAACGGCGATGCAAAAGCCCGGCGGTTATGCACTTTACAAATAAAGTACTTTATCATTTCTTCGGCAATTTCAAAGTCGGCAATAACACCGTCTTTCAGCGGGCGTATAGCATGAATATTCCCCGGGGTGCGCCCCAGCATCTGCTTTGCCTCGTTGCCCACGGCCATAACCTGCTTGCGGCCTTTATATTCTTCAATGGCCACAACTGACGGCTCATTCAAAACAATTCCGCGTCCGCGCACATAAACCAGCGTATTGGCCGTACCCAAATCAATCGCCATATCGCTGGAAAGCATTCCCATTAATTTTGCAAACATCTGCATTTTTCTCCATAATTAAATATTGTTTATTTTTATAACCAAACAACATAATGTGCAAGGATTTATATTATTGTTCACAGTTTTATAACATTGAAAATCTGTTGTAAATAGTCTTTTTGCCCTGAATAAACATTTTCAAAAACAATATCCGCCGGCATTTTATTTTTCAGCCAGGTGCGCTGCCGCTTGGCATATTGGCGGGTATGTATTTTAGCTAAATCCAAAGCCTCATCCAAAGATAATTGCCCTTTTATAAACAAGCTGAGCTCCGGCACGCCCAACGCTTTCATAGCAGGCATATTTTCATCCGTGCCTTTGGTCAGCAGCCGTTCTATTTCTGCCAGCGCTCCCAGCTCATTAACCATTTTATCCAGCCGCAAACAGCAACGCTCGGCAATAACTTCCAATGACGGCATAATTTTTACGGTTATAAAATTCGCTTCCGGCAGTTTTTGAATAAGCGGTTTTTTGTACCATTCCGAAAGTTTAATGCCGGTTGCCTCAATCACTTCCAAAGCGCGGATAATTCTGGTTTTATCATTCGGATTCAGCTTAGCGGCTATTTCCGCGTCTTTCTGCTGCAATTCTGCATATAAATTTTCGAGTCCGTCTCGGTGCAGGCGGTCTTGCAGCTGTTTTCTAACCTCTGCCGGCGTTTCCGGTATCGGCGTCACGCCTTTCAGCAGCGCTTCCGCATAAAATCCGGTTCCGCCGACCACCACCGGCAGCCGATTCTCAGCCCATAATTTACGGATTTCCGCTGCGCATAAATTCAGCCAATCCACCACATTACCGCGTTTATCGCAGTCATAAATTTCAAACAAACGATGTTCCGCCAATTTTTTTTCAGCTTCTGTCGGCGCCGCGGCAATAATCGGAATATCTTTGTAAATCTGCATAGAATCACAGTTCAGCACCACTCCGTTAAGAGCCTGAGCAGCTTCCGCCGCCAATGCTGACTTGCCGGAAGCCGTCGGACCGGCAATAACCAAAACCGGATTCTTCAGCATATTTTATTTATCCTCTTTGTTAATCAGCCGGGCAAATTCCTGCCGCTTGCGCTCGTACATTTCTGCATTTTCGCCGGATAGTCCCTGCAGCTTGCGGGCGATTACATATTGCGGCAGCTTGGCTTTAACCTCGGCTATCGGCAATTTCCACTGTTCCGGACGAATGCGGATTTTTTTACCCTGCCCTGCCGAAACTCTTGGAGTAATCTCGCCGCTCTCAGCGTCTTCAAATTCCGTTAAGGTTAAGCGCAGATTCTCTAAAGTATTCGGAATTAAAAAGTCAATAAACTCGCCGCTGTTAATATAGTTGCGCACTTCAAAAACGGCGTCATCGCCCTGCCATTCCACAATTGAACCGGCAAACAGCCATTCCCCGAGCGTGCGCGTATATTCGTAGTTTTGGCTGATATTTGTTAATTTACCATCATGGAAACCTAAGCAATAACCGCGGTTCTGCAGAGTGTACAAATCATCCATATATTTTTTATAATCCCACTCCTGCGGATTCGCATAGTAATCGTCAATCGCCTTGCGGTAAGCCCGTGCCACCGTTCCGGCGTAATATTCGGTTTTGTTGCGCCCCTCCACTTTCAGCGAGTCCATGCCGATTCCCAAAATATCGTTCAAACACGGCATTAAGCACATATCTTTGGAGTTCAGTAAATAGCCGCCGTGCTCATCTTCAACAATTTCATAATATTCCCCCGGGCGGAACTCCTCTTCCAGCAAAAACTCAAAAGCTTTGGCGTTATCCTGATTGATTTCCAGTTCTTTGATTGTGCCATCCTTTAAGCGCAGGTGCATTTTATAGTGCCAGCGGCAGCAATGCGCGCATTTGCCTTTATTAGCGCTGCGGTCTGCCATAAAGTTAGAAATCAGACAGCGTCCGGAATATGACATACACATAGCACCGTGTACAAAGCATTCCAGCAGCACATCCGGACATTGCTTGCGGATTTCCGCCATTTCAGCAAACGTAACTTCACGGCCTAAAACACACAAACTTGCCCCCATAGACTGCCAAAATTTTACGGTCTGCCCCGAGCAAATATTAGCTTGAGTAGAAACAAAGCGTTTCAGCTCCGGCGCATTTTCTTTTAAGTAATAGAACACCCCCGGGTCAGCCACCAAAACTCCGTCCGGTTTCAGCTCTTGCAGAGTTTTAACAAACTGAGGCAGCTTTTCCGCTTCTTCATTATGAATATACAGATTCAAAGTCAGATAAATTTTCTTGCCTTGCTGATGAACAAAATCGATTCCTTCTTTTAAATCTTCCAGCGAAAATTTGGACTGCGTGCGCAGGCTCATATCCGGAGTGCCGGCATAAACCGCATCGGCTCCGTATAATAACGCTGTTTTTAATTTTACCAGCGAACCGGCCGGCAAAAGTAACTCTGCTTTTCTCATGGTTTTACCTCTATGTTTGTTGTTACCGCCTGCAATTTGCCAAACGGCGTGTTTTCTATCAAAATCTTTGCAATAAACCACGCCTTAGTTTTTTCATCTTGCAGCACCCAAAAATAAATCGGCTCATCTTGATTGAGTAAAAAACCGGCGTCGGTATCTTCTAAAATTTCTTGTTTATATTGGCATTTTAAGGCTTTTCCGGCAAAATAATCCGTTTTGATTCTTTCCTTTTTCAGCGTTTTTACCGTTGATTTAGCATACTTTTTGCCGTTAAATGAATATTGTTCCAAATCGCATTTGCCTTTTTTAATAATCTTTTGCGCCAGTTCGCCGAAAACCGACAGTAAATCTCCGGAAGACGGATATTTAGGATCTGTTACAATTTCATCGGTGCGCTTGCGTTCATTTTTAACACTGACCCGATATTGCGGCACTCCGTCTTTATACACAATTTCTTTCGAACGATGCCGAAAACGGGTTTGCGTTTCATAGTAATAATCCTGCGGCTTAAAACCGGATTTATCATAAGTGCCGACACTGTGATATGACGCCGTAAATGGATACAAAGCGCCAAAAGTTCCGCTGGTGGAAACAGAAGTTTTAATATCATAATCCTTATCCTGATAAAAAGCATAGCTGAAAGTTTCTTCACAAGCGTCAAACAGCCCGATAGTCGTCTGCATATAGTGCTTAACCTCCAGCGCCTGCGCTCCCGCACTCCATATCAGCACAGATAAAAATATTAAAAGTCCGTTTTTCATTTTAGCCATTCATTAAACAATTTTTCCTACAATAGCAGAAATTTTAAGATTATAAAGGAAAAAATGATGTCTGAAAAAGTTTTACTGGTTTACGGCGGATTTTCTGCCGAACGTGAAGTTAGTTTATCATCTAAAAACGACATTGCCGCTGCGCTCAAAAGCAAAGGCTATACTGTGATTGAACACGACTTAACCGATGTGTGGGCTTTTTTAGATATCCTGAAAACCGAAAAACCTGATGTGGTTTACAACGGTTTATACGGCAACTGGGGAGAAGACGGAGAAATTCAAGGCCTGCTTGATATGCTGCAAATTCCTTACACTCACTCCGGCTTAAAAGCTTCGGCTTTAGGTATGGATAAATACCTGACAAAACTCATCGCTTCTGCCGCCGGAGTCAAAGTGGCGCAAGGCGAAAAAACAACCGCCGGCGAATATTTGCAGCACGGCACCAAAGTTCCTTATCCATACGTTGTAAAACCGGTATGCGATGGCTCCAGCGTCGGAGTTTATATCATTCATAATGCGAAAGAGGCAAAAAGCGTGGCCTATTTGGATTCGAACCTGCCGATTCTGATTGAGCAATTTATCGCCGGCCGTGAATTAACCGTTATGTGTCTTAAGGGCAAAGCCTCGGTAATTACCGAGCTCAAAACCGACTGTGCCTTTTATGATTATCAGGCTAAATATACCACCGGCAAAACTCATCACATTCTGCCGGCCGAACTTCCGGAAAACATCGCTGCAACCTGCAAACGCTACACCGAAATCGTTTACAACGCCTTAGGCTGCCGTTCTGTTGCCCGCTGCGACTTCCGTTACAACGAAAAAGACGGAGTCGTTTTATTAGAAATAAACACCAACCCCGGAATGACCGCGCTTTCATTAGTACCGGAACAAGCAAAATATCTCGGCCTATCTTTCGCCGACTTATGCGATATTCTGGTTAAAAACGCCTCCTGCCGCAAAAGATAACTAATTTTGAGAACTGTACTTCTCATTTTATAAAAATCAACACATTTTGAGAAATACATTTCTCATTTTTATATAAATAATCAAATTTGAGAAGTATATTTCTCATTTTAAGAATTATTATCAAAAAGGACTAAAATAGAGCATGAAGTGTTTTTACAAATAGAGCAAGCCTTTGAAACATCTGTTAAAACATACTCCTCCTTACAGCCTGGTTCATATTCTTTGGGGCGAACCTTTCCGCATAGCCGATAAAATTCAATATATGCTGTAGGGCTGGTCGATCCAGCAACCGTCCAAATTGAATTTGTATAAACCGGCAGCAAGGCGAATAAATCCATGCAATTTTGCTGAGCCTGATTATTTTGCTGTAAATCAAACTGAATGTTTAATCTGATCCAGCCGTTAAATTCTCGCATTACAACCGATACCTTGTTACCGAATAAATCTCTGTTGTTTTCATCAAGCATATCTTGCGGGACAATGTTCATACTTTGTAAAGTTGGCAAAATATTTTCTGTGCCGCTGCCATAATGCCGTTCATTTTTATAAGCGTCTTTTATATTGAAAATTAAGTCTTCAATTTGCTGCTGCCATTTATTATGCTTAAATTTTTCCATCGACTTAGAATATCCGGCAATTCCGCCGACACTCAGCACGGCGATAATAGCAAGAACACCTAACATTTCTATCATTGAACGACCATTTTGATTTTTCATATTTCTCAACTCCGTAAATTGCAGATAAACAAAAACCCGCCATATCAAAGCGGGCGGATGTTGAGACACCGTATCAAAGCAAACGGCTCGGCATTTTCGTGCTTATAGCCTTATAAAACCGACATCCGTCCCAAAAGAGCAGAAGTCGGCATAATTTTATATAGCCGCTATGCAAAGCGACTGCTTTGAATAAAGGGGTCTCACGCCCTAGACAGACTATCGCCTATCCACTTATCAATTTAACGAAACAAACTAAAAATGTAAAGCAATAAATTAAAAACGGCGGAATTGCTTCCGCCGTTCATATATTCTTAGCCCTTACGAACTAAAAAATATATCTTGAGTTTGCGTATAACAATAATCAATTTAATTATCCAAGGCTCTATTTAAGAGGCACTTTATTACTTAAATCAATGTGTGTTTTATAGTTAAAAGGAGTTTGTTGCAGTTAATACCGAATGTATTAGCAAAACAAACGACAAATTAAATATGAAACACGCATTGACCCGTAGGGCAAAGTCTAAAAGCTATCTTACTTGTAGATTTTTATTTGCCGTATTATCTATACGCCTACAAAAAATCAACTGCGTAATATAACTTTTATTTCTTTGTTAAAGTATTAAAGTGCCTCTTAAATAGAGCCTATTGTTCCTTATAATTAGTAGAACAAAGCCAAACTCCTGCATATATTCTTATGAACTATTGACATTCACTCAAATATATGCTATCTTAACCTTAGAATAAAGTTAAGAACAGTTTAACTTCGTTCTTTGGGTTAAAATTTGTCGGTGTTGCTGCACCGACATAATTTTTATATAATATACAACCATAAATATCAAGCACAAAATCTTAGCATACAAAAATACGGCTGCTATTTTCCAGCAACCGACATAAGCAAACATTATCCAGCACTAGTCATCCTAGGCCTTGTGCCTAGGATCTTCTGGAAACAAAATCCTAACCAAACTCAATAAAACAGCTTATTTACTTATTTCTGGAAATAAATCTTTCCATTCCGGATTAAAACCATTTATTAAATTTATTTTCCATTGCCTTGGATATCGCTTTACGCTTTTTTCTCGTTGAATCGCTATCAACGGGTCGTCATAAATTTCGTAATATACTAAACGATGAATATGATATTTTTTAGTATGCCCCTCAATCAAATCATGCTGATGTTCATAGGTGCGGCGCGTTAAGCTGTTGGTTACACCTGAATAAACTCGGCCATATTTTTTAGTTGCTAAAATATAAACATACATTGTCTTCATCGTGTTAGTTTCCACTATAATATGATGATTATTTAACTAAGTTACGCCCTTGGTGCAGACAAGATCCTAGGCACAAGGCCTAGGATGACTGGTGCTGGAAACGAAAACCTGATTTTTTCCAACAACCGCTTCTTACTTGCAGAAACTCGGATAATGAGGCTAATACGCAAAAATTTATCAGCAAAAAATTGCAGATAGTAGTGTAGATAGCGTTAAAACAAGAAGAGAGAAAATTTTAGCGTACATAGAGGTACGTGAATTTTCTCTCTTT
>CAVGVF010000013.1:0-26407 GCA_963632615.1 uncultured Eubacteriales bacterium | reverse complement strand
ATATAATATTATATAAAATATATACAATGCCATATAAAATTCTGCGGTGCAGGGTAAACCTGTCGGATAATTGAAAATATCTCCGTATTTCCAAACTTTGATAGTGCAGCTTTCTGCCGTGTCAGTTCCTATGGCGATGTTTAAAAGAACTGCTGCGGCGCAAACAGCGGCTAAACACCACAAGCTATAGAAAAATATTCTTAACCATTTAATTTGCGTTTCTGTCATTTATTTCTCTTATAATCATGTTATTTGCTGTTTTCGGTATATAGCGATAAGGCTTGAAAAGTTTCATCCGGGTAGCAAATAAAAACACCGGTTTCTATAAATAAAATAGGTAGTAAGATATATTTCAAAGCCGCTAGTTTTTCTTTATCCATATTTTTATTCCTTATATCTTTAAGCAGCAGCTATTTAGTTTTATATTCTATTTTATCGTCAATGTATTCAATTTTATTATCGTGTATTTTAACAAGTCCCATTTCTTCGGCAGCTTGACATCTTCCCTCATTGCAGTCGTCTAAAATCATTATCGTCTGCATTTCCGGCAGAGCTGCTAAACAATGAGCCATAAAAAATAAAATGAAATAAATCAGGGCTTTTCCATATTTTAGATTCGTCAAACTAATCGCCGATAACCCCAGCACACATAAATAAAATTTGTGTTCTGTATTTACTATTTCTATGTTGTTGCTATTATTCAGGGCATATACATAATGCCCGATTATCAGAAGCAGAAAAAATGACCATATATACCAAAACAATTTTTTCATATTATGCTCCAAAGTTATAAGCTTGCTGTATAGATGGAATTTGATAAATAAAATATGGAATTAACAGAAACATTAAAATCCACAGAATAATTTCTATATTTACAATTTTTGGGTACTTATTTTTAAATACAAACAAAATACTTTGCAAGCATAAAAGGTTAAATATAATATCTATATTCTTTTTAGCTAAGTTTAGGTTTGTATATTTGCTGACGTCTGTTCCGAACAAGTCAAATCTGAAAACTGCAAAAAACAGAAAGAGAATATTTAAAAATAGAATGCAATAGGCAATTTTATCTAATACTTTTACACCGCTGGTTAAATAACCTAAGACTTTCTGCATGACAAATCCTTTTTATTGAATGAATACATATAACCAATAAAATGCTGATAAGAAAATAATTCTTGCAAATACAGGATGATTGCGCATATTGCTTGTGCCGATAAAAAACAAAAGTGCAAATATAAGCAGCATTAGTTTAGTTACAGCCAAATACAGCGGGGAACTAAACTCAAACCAATCTTCATTATTCCAAATACAATATTGTTTTGGGGATGGAGATAAATAGAATGACAATAGAATTGCGTAAAATAAAACATATATAGATATACTCCATTTAAATTGTTTTAATAATCTAAATGTTTCAGAAGTATTTTGTTTTATTGCTTGCGCAAATTCTTTGATTTTTTCTTGCATTTTATGTTTTTCTCTTATGGTTGCATTTTAAATAAAAATAGAATAATAAAAATTAAAAGGCAAGAATTTTTTTCATTGCCTTTCAATTTTTTTTAGTTACCAATCTTTAGGATATTTTACGCGTACAGGAACAGAATCCTGACAATTATCTAGATATTCACTTAACTTGTGTGTTTGCCATGGAATATCTATGCAGCCAGCAGACCCTTTTGTCGCACCTCCATGAATTGTAAAACCAGAGCGTCCATAAGTATTAGTATTTTCATCAGGTTCTAACCAAACTCGTCTAATTCCCCAAGCAACTGGATTTCCGCTCCAACCGCTCTTTTGTTCTAGATCAAGTCCAATTTTTTCACCTAATTTAAGAGCTAAATTCTTTAATGTTAAATTCTGCCGTTGGTTTTGATTTGCATAATATGTTCCTTCAGGCAGCGGACCTTTATTAGCAACTATTTGATATTTAGCACTTTGGAATTTGTCTTGTCCTGATTGTGCATCTAAATTATCAATTTGCTTGCCATTGTTATAAAGTTTTAAATTTTTACCATCAAAGGTAATAAAACAATTTTGATTATTATCTTTATTTTCCTGTGTGGTAGGCTGAGTTGCAGGCTGAGGGGCTGGCGGCGGGGTATCGCCGTACAGTTCTCTATAATTGTATTCATCATTTTTATAGAGATAGTTTTGGATTTCATTTGCAAACGGATTCGGCGTGTTTTCGGTAGGCACATCAATTTTTTTCATATCCGAAAAAGTGCTTGCTCCGCGCGGGTCTAAATAATACCATTCGCTTTCGCCTGGTTTGCGGTCTATTCTTCGTATCGGTCGTTTACCAAAAATAAGTTCTCTTGAAAATTCAGTCATATTTTCCTCCTTTGTTTCTGTGATTGAATTTTATGACTAAACATTAACAGAAACAAAATGCTTTGAAAATCCGCTATAGCCGGCAAAAATCAGCTTTAGCCTGCAAAAGCTTTTTTAAATTCCCGATTGTTTTGCTGCGCCAGTTGTCGCAGTTTATTCTTTTGGTTTTGTTTGACATACGGAATCTCAATGTCTTGAGCTTTATTTTTCAAAAACCATTCCACAAAGCCGTTGGCAGTTAATTTGCCTCCGCTGTTTTGAGCCAGTAGATATTTTTCTTGCTGCAGCTTTTTAAAATATTCGCGGAACGGAGCATATTTTTTATCGCGTTCTTTGCTTCTTCTTTGCGCTTCGGTTCTTCTATCTGTTTGAATAACTGCGTTTAATAACGTGGCGTGCATATCGCTCCACTCTTTACGGCTTTCCGCCAAAAGTTTTTTCGCCCACGCAATAATTTGCAGCTGTAATTCTTTGCTGTTGCGCAGAGCTGTATGCTGTATAAATAATAACTTTAATTCTCCCAGCATTTGCGGCGGTATAATTTCTTCATCATCCATTTTTGATTCCTTTATATAGTTTATTAAAAATATATAGGTGTAAAAATAAAATAATGCAATAATGTAAAAAAGCTCTGACTTTTGCTTATTTAAAAAACTTAAGAATATTGACAAAAAAGTATTTTTTGCTAAAATAAAACTGCTATTGAATTATTTGTTTTACTTTTAATTATTATGATTATGACTAATCTTGGTGATTTTTCTGAGCCTGTATCTGCCAAAAGAACGGCTTGCCGCAAAGCGATTATCAACCGCGTTGATGTTTTTGTAGAGGCTAAACGCTCTGCTCGTTTTTGCGTTATAGAGTATTTGATTCCGGGCGAACATCCTGGTTCACGGAAGCTGCAGCGCCATTTGCGGTTAATTGAAGAAGATGAAGAGGAATATAAAGTTGCATCTCATCTTCATAAAGGCGATGAAATAAAGCTGAGCTTTAATGATGAATTTGAAGAGTTCAGGCCTCAGCCGTTCAGCCGCCGTGTTTTGAATTATTTGTTTATATTCAGCCATCCGATAACCGATGACGTGGAATAGAAAAAAATCTCCTGTTTTTCATAAAAGCAGGAGATTTTTTGTTAGTACATCATCAGATTATATTTAAGATTGGTGTTTACTTCGTCTGGTCCGTTGCGGTAGTCGCCCTGATATGACAAAGTGTAGCTGTATACCAAGAAGCCATAAGGATTTAAGATTCGGTCTTCCGGTTTTTTGAAGCGCATATTTCCGTCATAGCCGACACGCAGGGTGGCGCGCCAGACATCCACTTTAGGCTTTGGATTGTTGCGCGTGATGTCGTATGTTTTGAACTGCACCATCCACATAGAGCGCGAAACACGCTTTGTCCAATCAATTTCAATATAGCGCTGCAAGCCGATGCTTTTGAATTGCTCTTCTGCGGATTCGGCGTCTTTTTTTAAGAATTCTTCAAAAATGGTGTTGGTTGAATACCAGTACAAAATTGAGTTTTTGCTCCAGCGGTCTTTCAGTTCGGCATAGTCTTCGGTAATGGTATAGCGCAGAATCATATAGTCGCGGATATATTGCTCGGCAATCAAGTCGGCAGCAAAATAATATCGTTCATCGCGCTCCAAAATCTCAAGCTGGCTGGTGTCTTTATTGATGACAAACAATCGGGGCTGCACGTGCTGTTCGGGCAAAATCAAATAGATGATACAAGAGATAATCATATTGAGGCAGATGCTTAAGCACGTAACCATTACCAAAAAACGGGATGTCCACAGATAGCGCCGTTCCGGAAAGGCGTCAACATGCACCCGCTCCGGAAAATATCCTAAAACATCGGGAGATTCTTTTTCTTTGTACTTAAATAAAGTGCCTAAGATTGAAACCATAATGATTTTTACCTCAATTTTTTGTTTAGTTACATAATATAAGTAAAAGTGTAACAAAATGTTAATTTTTAGAGATTATTATCAGAGCAGAATAATTGAAGTATACTTTAAGGATATAACCATGAAAAAACTGCTGTTTTTTATGCTGAGTTTTATAACAGTCGCCGGTTGTGCGGATAAAAAAACTCCTTCATATACCAACGGACCTGATGCGGCCTATTATTCCGATTGGGACAGGGCTGTGCGCTATGACGTTGATATGCAGAATATGTATGCCAACACGCCTTTGAAACTGGAAAAGCCGATTGATATGTATATGTCAATGGCTTTGGCGCTGAAATATAATTATACCGGACGTATGATCCGCTATCAGGAAAGCTTGCTGAAAGCCGGAAAATCGGCTTATTCGCAGCTGCCGGAAATTGCCTCTAATGCCGGTTACGTCAATACAAACAACAATGAACATACCAGTCCGGACTTGAAAGTTGCCTGGAATGTCTTGGATATTTCCACACTTTATTATATGAACACTGCTCCGGAGTTTAAGCAGAATGTCGCCGTGGAGCAAAGCCGCAAAGTTATTCAGAATATTTTGCAGGAAGCCCGGGTTTTATATTGGAAAGCCTTGACCGCTCAGCGGCTGATTCCGGTTATTGACGATACTATTGAGCATATTACTTTGGATGTTGACGAGATGAACGCTAAAGCCAAAGAATTGGCTCAGCAGGGTAAAAATCCGGCGACCGAAGAGCTGGTTAAAAAGCGTAAATATATGGAAGCAGTTAAAAAGCTTTCTTCTTTGAAGCGCGATATGGAAACAGCTCATGAGCGTCTGGCTTCTTTAATGGGCTTGCATCCGGCCACTCAATTTACGTTGGTCGGCAAGGAATACGGCAACTTTGCTTTGCCGGAAATTAAATCTAACCTTTCTCGTTTGGAATGGCTGGCTTTGACTAACCGTCCGGAACTTAAAGTGCATGATTTGCTGACCACCGGCGATGATTTGGAATTGATTATTTCTAACTTCCGCGATGACAACGGCAGCGGCTATAAAAACAATCCGGATGCGTATAATCAAAAGTGGTGCAATGCTGCTAAAGAAGTTTCAATGCAGGTTTATGAAGATACGCGCAGCACGGTTAATCAGCAGACTATGACTGCTTTGCGCCGCCAGCGTATGACTTCATTGATTTTGAATCAGGTATATATCGCTTGGGCGCGTTATACCTCGGCAACCGAAGACTATCAGATTGCCTATGAAATTGCCGGCACATCAGAAAATATTGCCGAAGATGTAACTTCTGCTAACGGCAGTCAGGCCGAAAAGAGCCAGCTTGAAGCCGCCCGCGCTATTGCTGACGAAACCAAAGCCTCTTTGGCTTATGTTGATTTGCAGGATGCTTTGGCAACTCTGTATGCAACAATCGGTTTGGATGCTGTTCCGTATTATATGTTAAACGAGTCGCCGTCCAAGATTGCAATAGCTTTGCGTGATAATTTGGATAAATGGCGCAAGGGTGAATTTATACCGGATAACCGTCCGTATCTGATGGATATTCCGAGCCGCCGTCCGCCGGTTAATCTGTCTTCCGAAAAATTGCTGCCGGATGTAACTTTTGAAACCGGCGAGCATATTAAAATCTCTATTCCGGATTCGGCATTTGAAAAAATGGGCTGGAAACCGGGGACATTTACCACCAAAGCCGGTATGATAGACGATTCTCCGCTGCCGAAATGGCTGAAATATAATCCGACTGCCAAGGTGTTTACCGGTATGGCAATGCCGCAGGACGGTGGTGTATATCCAATCAAAATTTATGCACTGGATAAAAACAACAACATTGCTTATTTGACCTTTAAGCTGACGATTATTGAGGTGTATGTGCCGTCAATCAACGTCCGCGGGCTGAATAAGTCCCGTAAGGCAACAGTAATGAAGCGCTGCCACGGGAACCAATGCACCGATGAAACATTGGACGATGTTCAGGTGTTTGCACCGGTCAGATAATTTTTGGTTATAAGCGATTCGAGCCTATCTGTAAAAAGGTAGGCTCTTTTGCTGTTTAAATGAAAATTTTTGCGGTTAAGAAAAATCCCCGTCCGACTCCTTTTTATAAGAATGATATTGTAAAAACACAATCTTTCAGCATTTTAAAATCCACTGAATCAAATTGTTATATGCAACATACTGATTCAGTGTGTAAGAAATATATACCTTGCTGTTAATAAAGATTAACAAGGTTATATACATACCAAAAAATTTTTTTAGCCGTAAATTTAAACAGTTATGGAAATATTTAAAAAATGTAACATTATTTTCCTTGTCGGAGCAGGGTTTAATTTTTTAGTATGTATTTCAGATAATCAAAAGTACTTCAGTGTTAAATAAAAAAAAGTTGGGTACACTATATATTGTTTGTTTACATTTTATTCACACTATATGTAGTATAACAGCAAACAACATTTAACCAAGCCATAGGGAGAATTTTATAATGGGTACAGAGCAAAATACCAAAGTAAACAAAATCGACACTAAAGTTGAAAGCATTACCAAACGTGACGGCACTTTGGCTCCGTTTGATGAAAGCAAGATTTATAATGCTATATTGAAAGCCGGAACTTCTACCGGAGAATTTGATGAATCTGACGCCTGGCTTTTGACGGCTCAGGTAATGAAAGTTATCAATCATAAATTTACCGAGTCTTTGCCGTCTATTGAACAGATTCAGGATATTGTTGAGCAAGTGTTGATTTCTGCAAACTATTTTGCTACCGCCAAAGCTTATATTCTGTACCGCGACAAGCGCAACCGCATGCGCTCGGACCACAAAGTTATGGTAGATGTTGAAAGCTCAATCAATGAATATCTGGAAAAATTGGACTGGCGTGTTAATGCCAATGCTAACCAAGGTTATTCTAACGGCGGCTTGATTTTGAATGTTTCCGGTAAAGTAACTGCTAACTATTGGCTGAGCCATGTTTATCCGGCAGAAGTGGGCGAAGCTCACCGCAACGGCGATATCCATATTCATGATTTGGATATGCTGGCTGCATATTGTGCCGGTTGGTCTTTGAAAAACCTGCTGAAAGAGGGCTTTAACGGTGTAAAAGGCAAATCAGAGGCTAATCCGCCGAAACACCTTTCTTCGGCTGTCGGCCAAATGGTAAACTTTATGGGCACATTGCAAAATGAATGGGCCGGTGCTCAGGCTTTTTCATCGGTTGACACCTATTTAGCTCCGTATATCAAAAAAGATAATCTGACATACGACCAAGTAAAACAGTCTATCCAAGAATTAGTTTATAACTTAAATGTTCCGTCCCGCTGGGGTTCGCAGACTCCGTTTACAAACTTTACATTTGACTGGGTATGCCCGGAAGATTTGCGCAATCAGCATCCTTACATCGGCGGCCATATTGCCGGCCACGATGAAAATTATATGCCGATTATTGAGGGGCAGGAAGAAATGCCTTTCACCTATGGCGATTGCCAAAAAGAAATGGATATGATTAATCGCGCCTATATTGAAGTTATGATGGCCGGTGATGTGCTGGAACGTCCGTTTACTTTCCCGATTCCGACTTATAATATGACGCCGGATTTCCCGTGGGATGATGAAAAATCTCAGCTGCTGTTTGAAATGACTGCCAAATACGGTATGCCTTATTTCCAAAACTTTATTAACTCTGTATTGAAACCGGGGCAGATTCGCTCTATGTGCTGCCGTCTGCAGCTGGACTTGCGCGAACTGCTGGCTAAAGGCAACGGCTTATTCGGTTCGGCCGAGCAGACCGGTTCTATCGGTGTGGTAACTTTCAACTGCGCTCGCTTGGGCTATATGTTCAAAGGTAATGAGCAGGCTTTGTTTGCCCGTGTTGATGAATTGATGAACATTGCCCGCACTTCTCTGGAAATCAAGAGAAAAGTTATTCAGCGCTTGATTGACAACGGTTTGTATCCTTATACAAAACGTTATTTAGGAACTTTGCGCAACCACTTCTCAACTATCGGTGTAAACGGTATCAATGAGATGATTCGCAACTTTACCAATGATGAACACTGTGTTGCTGACGAATGGGGCAAGGCTTTTGCTGAAAAGTTCTTGGACTATATCCGCGGTTGCTTGGTAAAAATTCAAGAAGAAACCGGCCACATGTATAACTTGGAAGCTACTCCGGCTGAAAGCGCTACTTACCGCTTTGCCCGCGAAGATAAAAAACGCTTCCCTGGAATTATTCAGGCCGGTACCAAAGAAGATCCATATTATACAAACTCTTCGCAATTACCGGTTGGCTATACCGATGACCCGTTTGAGGCTTTGGATTTGCAGGCTACTTTGCAGTCTAAATACACCGGCGGCACCGTATTGCACCTTTATATGAGCCAGCGTATTTCTTCGGCTAAGGTTTGCGGCGAACTGATTAAGAAAGTTTTGACCAATTACCGTCTGCCGTACATCACAATTACTCCGACTTTCTCGATTTGCCCGAAACACGGCTACTTAGCCGGCGAGCACAAGTTCTGCCCGCTTTGCGATGAAGAGAAGAAAGCCGCAAAATTGAAAAAATTAAAAGCCAGCAATGCTGCCTGACTTTATGAAAAAATTTATTTAAGGAGATAAAACTATGGAAAATACTATTAAAATTGAAGATATCAAATTAAGCGATGAAGAAAGACAGCCTTGTGAAATCTGGACACGCGTTATGGGCTATCACCGTCCGGTTTCTGAGTTCAATAAAGGTAAAAAGTCTGAATACTACTCCCGTAAATGCTTCTGCGAAGAAAAAGCTGTGATGTATTTGGATAACGATTGCGGCTGCGCTTTGGCGGCAGAATAAAAAAGCAGACGCTTATGTCTTCTGATTTATTAAGAATCGGCGATATTGAAAAATTCAGTATCGTCGATTTTCCGACTAAGATAGCCGCTGTTGTTTTTATGCAGGGCTGTCCGTGGCGCTGTCCGTTTTGCTATAACTCATCTTTGCAAAATCCGAACAGCAGCGACAATACCGGCTGGGATAAACTTATACATTTGCTGGAACACCGTAAAGGCATTTTAGACGCGGTTGTTTTCAGCGGCGGCGAACCGTTGATGCAGAGCAATCTGCCGCAGGCTATGGATATTGTCAAAGATATGGGATTCATAGTCGGCCTGCATACCGGCGGCTATAATCCGGAAGCCTTGAAAAAGGTTATAAATAAAGTTGCGTGGGTAGGGATGGATATTAAGGTGCCGCTGGAAACTGAGCGCTACACCAAAGTTACCGGCTGCCCGACACCGATTGGCAATATTAAAGAAAGCCTGCAGATTTTGCTGGACAGCGGCGTCCACTTTGAATGCCGCACCACCTGCGACCCGCGTATTTTAGATATTTCCGATATCTATAAAATTGCAGATGAGCTTTCAGCCTTGGGCGTACAGGAATACTATTTGCAAAAATATCGTCCGATACCGGAAGATAAAACAACCAAGGAAGCGGATTGCGATAAATTTTTTAATGATGCAGAATTGCTGAATTATCTCAAAACCAAATTTAAGATTTTTGATGTTAGAAAATAAAGGAGGCACTGCAGCCTCTTTTTTATATGAGCCAAATTTATAAATACCTTTACTTTTGATTGCAACCTTGTTAATATTTTAAATGGACAGGCGATAGTCTGCCTGGGGTGTGACAATCTCTTTAAGACACGTCGTTAAAAGACGTTAAATACCTTCTGATCTGTAGATCGGAAGGTAGCAAAATAGGCTATGCGCTAATATGCTACACTATGTTTGTCTTAAATAGTTGTCAACTTCCGGTCGCTCTTATCAAGCGGCTTTTTTGTTGTAAATTCAATATGAAAGGAAGTTGTTATAATGTATAAGAATTTGAAAAATAGTACAACCTCTCGTCAGTTCGCCGTCATGTCCGGCAATGACAATAAAAGGCGAGGGCTTAATACTTGCTACAGCGTCTTTAACGCCACCACTTTCAACGTCATTCTTCGGCGTGAACGAAGTGAACTGTCCGGAGAATTCAGGAATATAATGGCAATATTATTGAATGCAGCAAACAGTACGACCTCTCGTTTGTTCTCCGTCATCACCGGACGTGTTCCGGTGATCTTGGTGCAGCGAATGACTAACCTAGTCAAAAAATTTGCTATATTATTGCATAAGTACCGGTTCTACCAAGATTGCCGGAACAGACTGTGCGTCATGTCCGGCAATGACGTGTGCTGGGGTTGTGTGCATAGTGTTTGTTACCAGTTTTTTAAGCAGACGTACCATCCTGGATCCTCTGCGAATGAGCTGACGCTCAAAGCCAAGGATGACTATAAGAGCGTGTTGCAAGCCGGCCGCAGTATGATTGAAATGCTGGGCGTGCTGGCAATAATCGCCGTGTTGTCTGTTGGCGGAATCGCCGGCTATTCCAAGGCAATGGATAAGTATAAAACCACAAAGCTTATGGGAGAATATAACGAGCTTGTCCGTAATTTGCTGGAATACCGCCCGAATTTTGAGAAAGATTACCCAAGTACCGTAGGTGGTATTAACTTCAAAAACGTTTTATATAATGCAGGTTTATTGCCGGCAAAGTGGCGTCCTGACTATCAGCCTGCATATTTGCGGGATAGTGCCGGTAATTATTTGACAGTTAGCTGGGATTGCAACAATATTAAACCCTGTGCTTATGTTATAGTAATGATTTTAGGCGGCTCCGGAATAGCTTACGGACAGAAAAGAGGACAAGCTAAAAGGACCTGTATGGCGATTTTGCAGACAGTTATACAGCCTTTGCATAGTGTATTAAGAATAGGGCGTGGTACTTGGGCTTTAGGCGGCAGTGCTAAACCATATTACGGAGATGCCTACTGTGATGATAAACGCCAGCTTTGTTTGCGCAATATGTCTTTAGCCGATATCAAGGCTTCTTGCGATCCTTGCGATGTGGCCGGACGCTGCGAAGTTTCTATGTATTTTTAATAAAGCGAAACACCTCGTTTTGTGGACGAGGTGTTTGCCGGAGTTAGAAAACTTTAAATATCTAAGTTTTGTACTTTCAGAGCGTTTTCTTGAATAAACTCTTTACGAGGTTCAACCACATCGCCCATCAAAGTAGAGAAGGCTTCATCAGCTTCTTCAATGCTGTCGATTTTAACCTGCAGCAAAGAACGGGCTTCCGGGTCAAGAGTGGTTTCCCAAAGTTGTTCCGGATTCATTTCGCCCAAACCTTTATAGCGCTGAATGGTAATACCTTTTTTACCGGCTGCGGTAACCGCGTTCATCAAGCTAACCGGCCCGTCAACGCGCTTTTCGCCCAAAGCTTTGGTGGTCAGTTTAGAAGATTGGGCAAAGTTTTCGGTTAAAAACTCGTGCATATCATTCAAAACTTTACCTTCTGGACTCTCTAAGATATTCGCGCCGATAACGTGTTCTTCTTTCACACCGCGCAATACACGATAGAACACCACGCTGCCCTCTTCATTCAATTCAGCTTTCCAGCCGCGGTCATATTCGGCTTCCAGAGTATCCAAACGCTGCGCCATTTTATCCAGCTCAGCCGTTAAGGCAGCTTTATCTTTCAAAATTTCTGGATTAAACAAGCCGCGGATAGCCATTTGCTCCACAATTTTTTCCGGAGCTTTTAAGGTTAAGGCTTTAATCATGCTGTTAGCGCGCTTGGTGCTTTCTACAAAAGCAATTAAATCTTGCCCCACCAAACGTTCGCCGTTGGCTGTTTCCAAAGAACCGTCGTCGCAGCCGCCATGAATCAAATAATCTTCCATTTCGCGGTCGTCTTTAATATAAATGATAGAGTTACCGCGTTTAGCTTTATAAAGAGGCGGCTGGGCAATGTAAATATAGCCGCGGCGGATAAGCTCCGGCATTTGACGATAGAAGAATGTCAGCAACAAAGTTCTGATGTGCGCACCGTCGACATCAGCATCGGTCATGATGATGATTTTATGATAGCGGCATTTATCGGCATCAAAATCATCGCGGCCGATACCCGTACCGAAAGCGGTAATCATCATACCGATTTCAGCCGAACTCAGCATACGGTCAAAACGAGCACGTTCCACATTCAAAATTTTACCGCGCAGCGGCATAATTGCTTGGTTTTTACGGTCGCGTCCCTGTTTAGCAGAACCGCCGGCGGAATCTCCCTCTACGATAAATACTTCAGAAAGAGCCGGATCTTTTTCGGAGCAATCTGCCAGTTTACCAGGAAGAGAGGCTATATCCAGCACGCCTTTGCGGCGGGTCAATTCACGGGCTTTACGGGCGGCCTCACGGGCGGAAGCGGCTTCCACAATTTTGCCGACAATAATTTTAGCTTCGGTCGGATGTTCGTCCAGCCATTCTTTGAGCTTGTCGCCCACAGTATTTTCAACCACCGGACGAACCTCGGAAGAAACCAATTTATCTTTGGTTTGCGAAGAAAACTTAGGATCCGGAGCTTTAACCGACAAAACGCAAGTCAAACCTTCGCGCATATCTTCGCCGGTAATAATGTTTTTATCTTTTTTCAGCAGGCCGTTTTCCATGATGTAATTGTTGATGGTGCGGGTCAGCGCGCCGCGGAAACCGGCCAAATGCGTACCGCCGTCCTTTTGCGGAATGTTGTTGGTAAAGCAAAGCATAGTTTCATTATAAGCATTAGTCCATTGCATAGCCACGTCAACCATAATGCCGTTGCTTTCGCCGCTGACGGAAATAATATTTTCATGCAGAGGCGCTTTAGATTTGTTTAAGTGAGTGACAAACGCCGACAAACCGCCTTCATAGTGAAAATCCAATTCTTTCGGCTCGGCGCCGCGGTTGTCAATCAGTCGCAGATAAACGCCGGAGTTCAAGAAAGCTTTTTCACGGATAGAACGTTCCAGAGTTTCAAAGTTAAATTCAACCTGTGTGAAGGTTTTCGGCGACGGCAAAAAAGTTACTTCCGTGCCGTGGCGATTCGGAGCGTCGGCCACAACATGCACATGCTCCACCACATTGCCGTCGGCAAAGCTGGCTTCATATTCTTTGTCATTACGCCAAATTCTCAGTTTCAGCCAAGTAGACAGGGCATTTACCACGGAAACGCCCACACCGTGCAAACCGCCGGAAACTTTATAGGAGTTGTTGTCAAACTTACCGCCGGAGTGCAGCTCAGTCATAATAACTTCTGCAGCGGAAATTCCTTCTTCTTTATGCATATCCACCGGCATGCCGCGGCCGTTGTCGCGGATAGTGGCTGAACCGTCAGGGTTAAGAATAACTAAAGTCTTGTCGCAATATCCGGCCAAAGCCTCGTCAATGGCGTTATCCAGCACTTCATAAATCATGTGGTGCAGGCCGGAACCGTCATCGGTATCGCCGATATACATTCCCGGACGTTTGCGGACGGCATCCAAACCGCGCAAAACTTTGATGGAGTCGGCATTATATTCTTGTTCACTTTTCAGGTATTCTTCTTCTGTTAATTCAGTCATTGAAAATCCTCATTAAATCTAATTTTTCACATAGAACAAATATAGCCCGAATCGCTAAAATTACCAAGCAGAAAATGAAAGTTATAAGCAGAAAACCGCTAAAAAAATACGCTTGATTTTTAGGCAAAAAAGACTAAAATAAAAATGTAAATTGTATAATTTAATATTCATTATTCTGCGCGTATGAAAAATTTTATTATTTTAGTTTGTGTGATAATCGGAACTTTGCTTTTGGCCGGTTTGGAATACATTTGCGGCTGTCCGTTTGAGTGGCCTTGGGGAGAATTTATCGGCGGTGTTTTGCTGTGGATAATCGGTTTGGTGTGGAGCTATCGCTTGCATTGCAAACATAAAAATCTCTTGTTGGCAGCTGTGGGCGGAGCGGTTTTGATTGTCTCGGTTATGGTGGCGTCAAATGCGGTTTATTTGTGGAAAATGCTGCTTGATGCATATCCTAACATGACAGACGGATTTTTTATCAGCTTAACTTTTATGATGGCTGTGTATGTTCCGTTTGTTTATATTGGTGCAATCTGGCTTTATCTGTATTATTTCTGCGATTTGCGGGAAGTTTTTATGCAAATAAAGCGAGATATGTGACAAATAAAAAAATCTCCTGTTTTTTGGACAGGAGATTTTTTGTTTGTCCTCAGTTGGATAATTTGCTTGCTTTTACCTGTCAAATAATTTTATAATTATTTTGCACTTAGAGATAAGTGCAGGGCGTCGAAAACCCTTTTATCATCAGTCGTTGAGCATAAGCGACTTAAATTTTATATGCCGATTTCTGTTCGTTGGACGGATGTCGGCTGAATAAGGCTATGTGCTGAATAAGCCGAGCCGTTTGATGATATACGGTTTTCGAACATCCGCCCGCCATTTTGGTGGGTTTTGTTTTTATGCAACAATAAACGGAGTTGAAAATATGTATAAGAATTTGAAAAGCAATAATGATAAATCTGCAGGAGAAAATAGTATTGTCTTTCGTTTTTTTGCCGTCATCACCGGACTTGTTCCGGTGATCTTGGTGCAGCGAGTGACTAACCAAGTCAAAAAATTTGCTGTATTATTCAAAAGGAGTATGTTGCCCCAAGATTGCCGGAACAAGTCCGGCAATGACTGGTGCTGGGGATGTTGGCTTAGTATTTGTTGCCCACTCTTTAATTACCCCTCACCCGAGGTTAATGCCTCGACCTCTCCCGCAGGGGGCGAGGTTTTAAAACAAGTTATTCTTCCGCAATGTGCACCAGGTGCGACGGGATTTTTAAGCGACGTGTACAAAAGAAGTACACGAGCGCAAAAATTCCTAGCAGATGGCGTGCAGTACGGACGAAGTATGATAGAAATGCTGGGCGTACTGGCGATTATTGGCGTTTTAAGTGTCGGCGGCATTGCCGGTTATTCTCAGGCGATGACAAAATATAAAGTAAATCGAACCATTGATGAATATATGCATCTCTTCCGGGGGCTGATAGAATATGAAGATTCCTTAAAGAAACTCCCCGGCGCGGAAATTGACGGCGCCGGTCCGGGGCTTGCTGATTTTGTATTGGCGGCTAATTTGGTGCCGGAAACCTGGAAAAAGAAAAGCGGCGATTATTATCTGATAGACAGCAACGGTTTTAATGTGCGTACTCTTTTAAGCAATAACAGATACTTGATGGAATTATACTTGGAAGTACATCAAAAAGACGGTTACGCTACACGTTCTTTTTCCGGTCAGCTCTGCACGGCAATGTTTAGGGATGTGTTTAAACCGCTGCAAGACACAATGTTTAATGCTTGGGTGCGCGCTTCCAAGGGTACGGCAGTTAAATATTACGGCGAAAAATTCTGCCATAAAAGCGGTAGAAAATGTCTGAGTTCATTGACTTTGGCCGATATTAACACTGCCTGTGACGGCTGCAAAGGCTCGGCCGGCTGCTATATAAATATCGAGTTTTAGTGATTTAAGCCGGGTTTATCTGCCGATTCGCAATATTGTTTTGTTCCAAACTAAAAAGAGCTTTTCAGAAATGAAAAGCTCTTTTTAGTATAATTTATTTTATCAGCGCATGGCTTGATTTTGACGCTGTTTTTGCAATCCGATTTTTTCAGCCTCGGATTTTCCGGCAAAGTCTTTTTCTTTGGCAGCTAATTTATCTTCTACCTGCTTATTTTGCCGGCGGATTTGTGCTTTTTCGGCTTTTTCGGCGTTTTGCGGAACAGCTTGCACCGCGGTTTTATCCGGCACGCCGGCCAGCTTCTTAACCGCTTCTTTTTTCTTGGTTTCTTTTTCTTGAATACGCTCGCGAGCCTGTTCAATGAAATTGTTGCGTTGAGTTAAATTGTCAAATTCGCTTTCATTGGCTCTGCCGATACTTTGTTTTTGCTGCCAATAATTTCTATTGGCCTGCGAATATTCGCGTTCGGCTTGATTTGCAGCCATAGATGCTTCGGCAAACGCTGATGTGGTTAAAATCTTACCGCTGTAGCGTTCTCCGATTTTCGGCATTTCTTCATCCAGCAATTTATTGAAATCAGCGATTTTTGCCGCCAGTTTTTCGCGGCGTTCTTTTTCTTCTTTACGTCCGAACATCAAAGGCAGCGAGCCTTGTTCCGGTTCTTGAACAACCGACTTTTTACCCTGCAGCCTGTCAGACATAATCTGTTCTATTGCTTCGGCGGATAAAACTGATTCTTCAGCCTCCGAACCGCCTTTCTTTCTGCAATCTTGAATCTGCGTAAAAGCATACTGAATTTCTCTCAGAGCTTGTACGGTTTCTTGCTTTCTTGTATATATTTTAGATAAAGCATCTACCTGGTTTTTAGTCTTATTTTCTTCTTCTTTATATTTCGCCAAGCTTTCAAGTTTCGGCGCAATTTTTTCTTGCTCGGCGTTCAGATTCTCTACCAGCTTTTTGTTTTCTTTGATCGTGCGGCTGCGGTATTCCAAAGCCGAAATACTTGAATTATAAGCGCCGGCAATATTTTGTTCCGCTAAGCTGATTTTTACTTTTTCCGGCAAAGACTGTTCAATCAGACTCTTATTTTTCTGCGCAAATTCCTGCGGCAGCATAGCCAGATATTTGCCGTCATCATGTTTTAAAACATCGGCCAAGGCTGCTTTGTCCAAGCGTTCGGCACGTCCTTCTTCAATATCTTTGCGGGCGGTTTCCAAATATAAGCCGGCCATGCATTTAGGTTTGCGGGCAACATTTTCTGCAACATTGATTTTTTTGCAAACTTCTAAATAGCGCTCATTCAAGCCTCTTTCCGTACCGTAGCGGGTGCGGTCGTATTTATCTTGTTTGTTAATCAAATTCAAAACGGCTTTTTTGAAATTGTGATAGCCTTTAGGTAAAATGTTGGCATTTTTTTCGGCTTGGGTTTTGGCGCCTTTAGTATCTTTATATTGCGGAGCCGGAGCATACTTTGTTGCAAGTCTTGCCAGCATTTCTTCATTCAGATATTCCGGTTTCAAGGCTTCTAAATTTTTTAAAACATATCTTGGTTCGCCATTTAGAATAGCCTTTGAAATTACTTCACGGTTTTGCGGCGATGTTTTTAAGTTCAGCATTGAGCCGTTTTGTGTTAATTCTTTGACACACATTGCCGCAATGTCTGTTTGTGGATTGTTTCGTCCATAATATTCTTTGCTGTAAGCCGGAGCGGCTAAGTTCAACAATTCTTCAGCATATTTTTTGTTTTCGCCGGAAATCTTGCCGAAATCATCGGTTTTTCCGGTGTAATAAGCTGCATTGCTGATGCCGGCTTCAACAGAAGCCATAACAAAAGCTAGGTTTTCGGCTGCCGGACGCTTTTTCATCAGCTCCAAAACCTTATCAAAAGCAGGGCAACGGCTTGAATATCCCATTATATGCCAGCTGTTGGCAACTACCGGACGGTTTTCCTTGGCTAAATCCAGATATTCATTTAGCTTATTTTCTTCCGGTTTATGAGCTATGGCTTTAAAAACCATATAGGCAGCGGCTTGGGTTTGTTTGTCGTCCAAATAAGGAGATACGGCCAAATCAGCTAAAGAAACATCATCTGTGTTAGTTAAGTTTGCTGCGGTCGGATTTTTATCTGTCTGAATCCATTTTTTATAATCTTCGATATTTTCCGCCGTAACTTCTTTGATTTCATTGCCGCCGGCATCAACAAACATACCCATAATTTATGCTCCTTTAAAATTTAATCTACTAAAAAGCACTATAGCAGGAATATGTCCTGATTGCAAGAAAATTTGACAAAAATATTGCCCGCTGCTTTTAGCTATTGCCAAATATTTTGAAATTATCTATAATATTATCCGTAAATTTTATTATTTGTATATTATTAAACACATTAAGATGAAGAAGTTTCAAATTTTTTTAACATTGTTCTTTTTTGCTGTCTGTTTTGTTTTTGCCTGCATTCATCCAAGCAAAGCCAACCTCCGGCAAACGCAGATTGAGGGGACATCTTTATTTTGTGCAGCAAAACATCTGAGCCGAAACGGCAGAAATATTGCTTTTTACCGTTTGCTTGACAGCCGCGGCAAGATAGTACAGGATTGGGTTGAAGATAATTTTGACAATCCGTTTTGCAGCTGCCGTGGTTTGGTTTTTATCGGCGAACAGCGTGGAAAGATGGAATTGTTTGACTGCCGAAACGGCCGATGCACTCCGATTTTAACCAAAGAATATCTTGATAAAATCGGCTGCGTTCTGGATGAGCTCCGTCCGCGTTATGATGATGAAAATCTGGTAGTAATAAATATGCACAAAAAAGACATTGCCGGATTTATGGGCAAGCAAACTCTTGTCTATAATCTGAAAACTGCAAAACTATCATCTTTTATCAACTGAAAATAACTCCGGCTATTTTAGAGTCGGGGTTATTTTTTTGCGGATTCGAAATTTTGCAGCAGCCTTCGCAAAAATCGCTTTGCCCTCTTGCCTTTTATAAATAGGAATGATAAAAAAGAGCAAAATATATAGAATGGAGAAAAAAATGAAACGAATTATTTTAACCGGCGACCGTCCGACCGGCCGGCTGCATGTCGGGCACTATGTCGGTTCTTTGAGCGAGCGTGTAAAGCTGCAAAATTCCGGAGAATATGATGAAATCAATATTATGATTGCCGATGCGCAGGCTTTGACCGATAATGCCGAACATCCGGAAAAAGTCCGCCAGAATATTTTGCAGGTGGCTTTGGATTATTTGGCTTGCGGCCTTGATCCGGAAAAATCGACAATTTTTATTCAGTCGATGGTGCCGCAGCTGACCGAATTGTCATTTTATTATCAAAATTTGGTAACTGTTTCCCGCTTGCAGCGTAATCCGACCGTAAAGACAGAAATCAAGCAAAAGAATTTTGAAACCAGCATCCCTGTCGGCTTTTTCTGCTATCCGATTAGTCAGGCTGCCGATATTACGGCGTTCAAAGCCACAGACGTTCCTGTCGGCGAAGATCAGGAACCGATGCTGGAACAATGCCGCGAGATTGTGAATAAGTTTAACAGCGTTTACGGCGAAACTTTGGTTATGCCTAAAATTGTGCTGCCGTCAAACAAAGCGTGCCTGCGTTTGCCGGGTATAGACGGCAAGGCGAAAATGAGCAAATCTTTGGGCAACTGCATTTATTTGTCGGATGAGGCCGAAGATATCCGCAAAAAAGTTATGTCAATGTTTACAGACCCTAATCATTTGCGGGTAGAAGATCCGGGACAGGTGGACGGAAATCCGGTATTTATATATTTGGATGCTTTCAGCAAGCCGGAGCATTTTGCCGAATTTTTGCCGGAATACCAAAATCTTGAGGAACTGAAAGCTCATTATAAACGCGGCGGCTTGGGCGATGTTAAGGTTAAAAAGTTTTTGAATAATGTGTTGCAAGCCGAACTTGAGCCGATTCGCACCCGCCGTAAGGTTTGGGAACAAAAGCTGCCGGAAGTTTTAGAGATTTTGAAACAAGGCAGTGCTGTTGCCGAATCCAGAGCAGCCGCAACACTGTCTGATGTCCGTAAGGCTATGAAAATAGACTATTTTGACGGTGAAAATCTGTTTTAAAAACTTGCACAAATTTAATAAAAAGGCCGTGTCTGCAAAAAAACACGGTTTTTTTATTAAAAATTGACAGAAAAATGTTGACAAAACGAAAAATGTTTGTTAAATATGCATTCAGTAAATGAATAATTGTGTGCCATTTTTTAATTTAAATTATTTTTGTACGATAGTCTTTTTCTTCATTGTGAAAATGTGGAATTGACGCTTTTCAGATTAAAACTGACTTTTAATCTCTAAATTTTAAGGGTTGCTTCTGTTTTGTTGTGAAACACGGCAGGAGCTTTTTAAGAACCGCATCTTAAACTCAATATATGCCGTTTTGACGATTTAATATCCGCAAAACGCCCAGCCTCGTTTATATTTGTTTTTATAACAATATAACGAGGCATTTTTTTTACTTGCTTTTTGTTTGTCATTAGCCGGATAATTTGCTTGCTTTTACCTATCAAATAATTTTATAATTCTTTTGCATTTAGAGATAAGTGCAGGGCGTAGTAACCCTTTATACTCATAGTCGTTATGCATAGCGACTGAAAAATTATATGCCGATTTCCGTTGGACGGATGTCGGCCTAATAAGGTTTCGGCCAAATAAGCCGAGCCGTTTATGAGTATACGGTTTACTAACATCCGCCCGCTTTTGACAGCGGGTTTTGTTTTTTGTAACAATTTACGGAGTTAGAAATATGTATAAAAATTTGAAATGTAATAATGATAAATTTGCAGGAGAAAATGGTACGGCCTTTCGTTTTTTAAACGTCAATGACAGTAAAAGACGTTGGCTTAGTGTTAGTTGCAGCGTTTTTAACGCCTCCGCTCTCAACGTCATTCTTCGGCGTGAACGAAGTGAACTGTCCGGAGAATCCAGGAATATAATGGCAATATCATTCGATGAGGCAAATAGTGTTTTCTCTCGCTTCTTAATCGTCATTACCGGATTTATTCCGGTAATCTTGGTGCAGCAAGTGACTAACCAAGTTAATAAATTAGCCTTATTATTCAAAAGGAGTATGTTGCCCCAAGATTGCCGGAACGCGTCCGGCAATGACTGGTGCTGGGGACGTGGGTTTAGTACTTTTTCCCAATCCGGCCGTTCGATGATTGAAATGCTGGGTGTACTGGCGATTATCGCTGTTCTGTCTGTCGGCGGAATTGCCGGTTATTCCAAGGCAATGCAAAAGTTCAAAATCAATAAGGCGGTTTCTGAATATAGCTATATGCTGACCGGATTATTTGAATATATGGATAGTCTTAAAGAATTATCAAAAGGTACTTCTCATGTAATGCTTGCAGATTTTTTTGTGTCGGCAAATATTGTGCCAAGCAACTGGGAAAAGAGAACGGTAAGGAATAATATTGTGGTTCTTATCGATTCTTACGGGAATGAAATTAGTCCTTATGCTGATCATGGAACCAGAGGCATTACTATAGATTTCCGGTTGGGCGGCTTTTCGGCAAAAGACCAAAATACAGATGTAAGTCAGAGTTTTTCGGCTGATTTTTGCGTTAATTGGTTTCAGAATTTTGCTGTTCCTCTGCATAATGTTGTCGATAATGCTTGGTTTTTCAAAAGCAATCAGTGGCCTCCGTCTGCAATTTTGCAAGGGGATGCGCATTGTGTTGCTCAAAGCAAATGTCTGAGAAATATAACATTGAATGAGATTAACCAATTATGCCATTCATGCCAAGGTTCAAAAGAATGGTGTCAGCTGATTATTCATTTTCTATAAGCAAAACGCCCGAAGAAATAATCTCGGGCGTTGAATTTTTATCTGCGGTTTTATTGCACCGGAGTGCCTTCTACCAGCATTGTCAGATTATATGTAAACAATTTTACGGCGATAGACATCAAGATAATGCCGAAAGCTTTTTGGAAAATGCAGATAATTCCCGGAGAAAGCATTTTTTCCAATTTCGGAGCTAATTTCAGGCCGAGATAAACCACAATGATGTTTAGGACAATCGCCAGAATAATGTTCAAATCGGCGTATTGCGAACGGATTGAAAGTATGGTTGTAAACGAACCTGCACCGGCAATCAGCGGAAATACAATCGGGGTAAAAGTCGCGTCATTGGCCGAATATTTATTTTCATGAAAAATATGCACGTCCAAAATCATTTCCATAGATATAATGAAAATGATGATTGAACCGGCAATAGCGAATGAGGAAATATCCAGGCTGAACAGCTGTAAAAAGGCATTTCCCATATACATAAAGCCTAAAAATAAAATCAGTGAGATTATAGAAGCACGGCCGGCGTGAATAGTGCGCCCGTCTTGCAATAAGTTCAAAACAACCGGCAGCACGCCGATAATATCAATAATAGCGAACAAAACTACAAACGCGCTCAAAAACTGCGTGGTGTCGTATGTGCTGAAAAAAGCGGTTAAGGATTCCATTTGAAACTCCATAAATAAAAAAAGAAAAACGGCGATATTGTTTATATCGCCGCTGTTCTAGCAAACTAAATTTAATTAGTCAATCTTTTTTGCTTCAATGCGCATTTTGTAGAAAGAACGCCATACAAAGATAACGCCGATTACAAAGAATACCACACCGATAGTGGTTGCCAGGCATTCGGAATCAGCCGAAACTTTTGCAGCCATTTCAGCAGCCAGCAAACCAAACAAAGTTGTAAACTTAATGATTGGGTTTAAGGCAACTGAAGCAGTGTCTTTATACGGATCGCCGACTGTATCGCCTACAACTGAAGCAGCATGCAGGTCTGTGCCTTTTTCGTTAAGGTCTACTTCTACCACTTTTTTAGCGTTATCCCAAGCGCCGCCGGCATTAGCCATATACAAAGCCTGATACAAACCGAAAATGGCGATTGAAATCAGGTAGCTGGCAAACAATTCAGGACTAAAGAACGCAAAGGCAATGGCAAAAGAGAAGATAACGATAAAGATGTTAAACATACCTTTTTGCGCATATTGGGTGCAGATTTTTACCACGGTTTTAGAATCTTCTACCGAAGCAGCTTTCTTAGTATCCAATTTAATATGCTCTTTAATATAGTTTACAGCACGGTAAGCACCGGTTGAAACCGCTTGAATAGAAGCGCCGGAGAACCAATAAATTACAGCGCCGCCCAAAATCAAACCAAGCAAAACGCGGGCGTCAAGCAAGTTTAACTGCAGGTGCAGCAGCAAAATGATAGAGAAAATCATGGTTGTGGCACCGATAACGGCAGTACCGATTAGCACCGGCTTAGAAGTTGCTTTAAAGGTGTTGCCGGCAGAGTCATTAGCTTCAAGCAAATGCTTGCCTTGTTCAAAATCAGGTTCAAAACCATAGTCTTTTTTGATTTCTTTGCTGATACCTTTAATATCTTCAATTTGCGAAAGTTCAAACACGGATTGAGCGTTATCTGTAACCGGACCATAGCTGTCTACGGCAATAGTTACAGGCCCCATGCCGAGCATGCCGAAAGCAACCAAGCCAAAGGCAAATACTGTAGGGTAAATCATAATTTCTGATAAGTCGCCCAAAGAGGTTAAGTAAGCTACGGCCATCAAGCCGGCCATAACTACGCCTTGCCAAAAACCGGAGAAGTTACCGGCAACGATACCAGAAATGATGTTCAATGAAGCACCGGCTTCGCGGCTGGCGTTTACAACTTCTTGAACATGCTGAGATTTAGAAGATGTGAAAATCTTTGTAAATTCCGGAATAATAGCAGCCGCTAAAGTTCCGCAGCTGATAATTACAGACATTTCCCACCAGATGTTTGAACCAAAGCTTTCTTTTGGCAGCATCAAATAAGAAACGCCGAATGTTACCATAATGGAAATTAAAGAAGTCAGCCAAATCAAGCTGGTCAGCGGAGCTTCAAAATCAAAAGATTTTTTGTTGCCGTAGATTTTTTTAGCAATGCAGCCGTTCAAGCCGTAAGCAACAACAGATGTGATAATCATCAAAACGCGCATTGCGAAAATCCAAGTGATTAAACGGGCTTGCAGTTCCGGAGCCCAAACATAAGAAGCAATAGCGCCGTCGGCAGAAATAGTCATACCGGCAGCCAAAACGATAAAGCTGATTAAAGCCACGCCGGTTACGCCGTATGTTTCAAAACCATCGGCAGTCGGACCGCAGGAGTCACCGGCATTGTCGCCTGTGCAGTCGGCAATCACACCCGGGTTGCGGGCATCGTCTTCATCAATTTTGAAAATAATCTTCATCAGGTCGGCGCCGATATCTGCGATTTTGGTAAAGATACCGCCGCAAATACGCAATGCGGAAGCGCCCAGAGATTCGCCGATAGCAAAACCGATAAAGCAAGCGCCGGCAGTGTCGCGCGGAATAAATACCAGAATGAACATCATCATAATCAGCTCAACGCAAATCAGCAGAACGCCGATAGACATACCGGAGCGCAAAGGCAGATTCATAACCGGATAAGCTTTGCCTTCCAAAGAGGCAAAAGAGGTGCGGGAGTTAGCATATGTGTTGATGCGCATACCGAACCAAGCCACGCTGAATGAACCCAGAATACCCAAAACTGACCACAGCAGGATGTTTAAAACTTTCAAAAGCGGGGTGCCGTTCAAAACCGCAAAGTAATAAACAATGCAGGCGCCGATAAATACTTCTAATACCAGCAATAATTTTGCCTGCTGTTTCATATAGGTAGTGCAGGTTGCATAGATTGTTTCCGAAACTTTGAGCATAGCTTCATGAGCAGGCATCTTTTTAATGCGGAAAAATTCCCACAAGCCGAAAACCATTCCCAACAAACAAACCAGCATACCGCACAAAAGTAAACCGTTGCCGGAAATTTCCAAACCAAAAACGCTGTAAGTAGCTTTTGACAAAGACGGAATTATCAAATCCAATTCCGAGGCATTGGCGCTACCCACGGCAGAGAGTGTAAAGGCCATTGCTGCCAACGCAGCTTTGCCGATTATATTTCTGCAGTTTAACATGTTGTAATCCTCTAAAAATTATTAAAATGACCTCAAGTAAGTTCTCCCTTACCGGTCCGGTAAGCATAATCCTAACTCAAAAGAGTTAATTATTCACTATCATTTAGCATAAAATAGCTAAAACGTGGATAACTTCTCAATACGAGTCGATTATATCTTGTTTTTCTGTCTCCATATAGCTGTGACCTTCATTGTCGACAATCTGAATATTGGCACCGGCTTTCAGCAGCAGAGTGGTAATATTGTCGCAGCCGAACGCCGCGGCATAGAACAATGCCGTGCGGCCGTTGCGGTCTTTTTGATTGACTTCGGCATCGGCTTTCAGCAGCAGTTCAACCAACGGAAGATTTAAGTCGCTGGTGGATGCGCTCATCAGCGGAGTGCCGCGCGGCGTTTCCTGATTAACGTCTGCACCGCTCTCTATCAGCAGTTGCAACAAATCTTGCGAGCGCTTCAATAAAAAGTTTTGCTGCTCCTTAAAGTTTGCCTGCTGAATTTCTTTGGCAACATCGCTGTTTGCATCAGGCTGCTGCGGATTATTCTGCATTTCGGCAGCTAAAGCGGTGGCAACAAGCAGCGGCGTCATACCGTTAGCCGAAGGCAGGTTTACATCTGCGCCTGCGTTAATAAGCGTTTTAGCCATATCCAAGTCGGCATAATGCGTCAGCAAATAAAACAGCATGGTATTGCCGTCGGCATCGCGGGAATTGACGTCCAGTCCGGCGTCTATCAATTTTTGCAAAGCGGAGGTGTCGCCGGAATCTAAAATTTTTTGCACAATGGCGTCATCAATTTCTTCTGTCTGATTTTCGGCATGCAGAATGCCGGCGATAAAAAAGCTTAAAATGAAAAAAGGCAAAATAAAATATTTCATGGCGGCCTCGAGATTATTATGAATATCAACAATGTATCACGATAAAATCAAACAGGCAACCTTTAAAAAAGCGCCGCAGATAATATTTGAATATCAGGAGGTGTGAAATGAAAAAGAAAATGTCAAAACCGCTTTATATATCGCTGCAAGGCGGCAGCAAAGATTTTCATGTGCGTGTAATTGAGGAGGATAGACTGGTGCCGACGGTGCAGCTGCGGGATATGGATTTTGACGATGATATGCACAATTACGGCGATTCGGAAAATCTGCCGGAAAGCGACCGTCTGATGGTTTGTCAGCAAAAAGGCGTGAAACAAACACATTGCAATGCGGAGTAATTGGGTAGATTGGACATTATGTAAGAAAATATCAAAGGGCGGAGCTTGAAAACCCCGCCTCATCATACTATACTATTTTAATAGAAGGATGATGATTTTAAGTATAAGAATTATTATACTTAGAACTTTGATTATATCGTTCATCTCTTTCACCTTTCAGCCCTTAGGGCAGTTGCGAAAGGGATAAACCCCGCCTAAATTTGCCGTGTTTTGACTTTATGTCTTGACTTTAAAGCAAAAATAGGCTATATTCTAACTTAGAAATGAGTTAAAATATGGGTTTAACCCTTTCCAGTTAAAACAAAGCCGCGGTGCTGCAACACCATGGCTTTATTTTTATATCAACATTATTTTTCAAAAGCAAGCATAAATAATGCTATAGGTTGAAATTTTATAAGAGTAAAACAAATTATTTGACTAATTAAATCAAATAATTCTCTGTTTTTTGCCAAATTATCTCGCTGTGGAGTAGTGACAACTATACATATACACTATTATCCGACTACTCAAACTCAGAGAAGTGCGATAAC
>CAVGVF010000012.1:10228-29694 GCA_963632615.1 uncultured Eubacteriales bacterium | reverse complement strand
AAAACTGCCGTATTTTGACTATGAGAGTGAACGGCAATTTTCGGAAAATGCGGGCGGCTCTCGGATATCACTCAAACCGCTCGTACTTCCAAACTCAGTAATACTTCCAAGTAATGGAACAAGTGTTACCATTAACACAAGCACAAGCTGTAGCTGCTGTTGTAACAGACATCGGCACAGCCAAACTTGAACCGCCTGGACATGCAGTATAACCTGTGGTACTTGTTGAAGATGTATCCATTGGCGTTACTTCATTAACTGATGCTGTGCTAATACCTGAATTTATGGAATTTGAAGCATCAGCACTTGCTGCAGCGGCACCGTCTCCTGCACCGCCAGGACAACCGATTAAAGCTGTCAAATCTGTTGGGGTACCGTTAGAAATAGCCGGTGTGCTTTGAGCTCTGATAGCAATCAAACCAGAAGAATAGCCAGAACCCCAATCATTTGTTGCCAAAGTTATGCAAGCTTCTTTTGATAAACCATCAAATACAACTATAAACGCTTTTTTATCTGTACTAGTTGTACTTCCGCTTGATTTGATTGCAACATCTCCATTAAAAGCATTTTTAAATGTAACTGCATTGTTTGTGCCTTTTTTTACCAATTCATCCGGAATTAGCCCCATATCATTAGCTGAAGATGTAGTTAAATCACCGTATGTTTTTTGTTGGGCATACATAGTTTTAATGTTAGTTACAATCATCGAAACATTGTCGGCAACCTTGTTAGTCTTGAATTTATTCATAGCTTTAGAATAGCCGGCAATACCGCCAACGGATAACACACCGATAATAGCCAATACGCCGAGCATTTCAATCATTGAACGACCGTTTTCATTTGTTTTAAGAGTATTCATATTTTCGCTCCTTTAACCAAAATCAGTAATATTTCCACATAATTGAACACAGATTACCTTTAGTGCATTTGCAAGCCGCAGCCGCAAATTCAACATTCATAGGTACAGATTTTCCGGCACAAGCATAAGCTGCATTGTCAGTTTTAGAAGTAGTGCCTGGGCATCCCATATAAATATTTGCTTTATCATCTGCATCGGTTAGCATCCCTGCTGCGGTATCATTTCCTTTCACTGCCATGCCTATCAAACCTGAAGAATAGCTGGAGCCCCAGTCATTTGTTGCCAAAGTGATGCAGGCTTCTTTTGACAGACCTGTAAAAGTAATTCTAAACGCTAAATTATCATCAGAGGAGCTTACAGAAGATGCTGAGCTAATATAAACATTGCCATTAAATGAATTAGTAAGCTCTTGAGAAGCCGGAGTACCCTGATTACCGTTTGATCCTTCTGTAGCCGCCGTAAAAGTGCTGGTTAATTCATCTGGAACAAGTCCCATCTGCACAGCAGTAACATTATTCAAACCCTCGTAAGAATTCTGCTGAGAATACATAGTCTTGATATTGGCAACAAGCATAGAGACATTATCAGCAACTTGGTTTGTTTTAAATTTATTCATGGCTTTTGAGTAACCGGCGATACCGCCCACGCTCAAAACGCCGATGATAGCCAGCACGCCCAACATTTCTATCATTGAACGGCCGGACTGTTCTTTGTATTTATAATTATTCATTGTTTTTCTCTTCCATAATTCTTGTTAAACATACAAAAATAGCCGCTACGAAAGCGACTGGAAGTTCGAAACTACGTAAAGTTAGTGCGACATATTAGCAGTATGCTACATATCACTAGTATATATGAGCCATAACTATATAGCCTATTTTGTCGCCTTCCAGCCAAAACTAGAAGGCGTGAAATTCGTCTTAGCCAAGACGCTTTACGTGAGGTTTCGACACCCCAGACAGACTATCGCCTATCCATTTATAATTTAGCAAAAATATTTTTAATTGTAAAGATACAATAAGTTATATATCATTAGTAATAAAATTTGCTGTGTTATTAAAAAGGAGTTTGCTGCTCCAAGATTGCCGGAACACGTCCGGCAATGACGGAGGACAGACGAGAGGTCATACTGTTTTCTTCATTCAAAAATATGGATGTACCATCCTGGATCCTCTGCGAATGAGCTGACGCTCAAAGCAAAGGATGACGAGTCTGGTGTTTGTTGATGGGCGAGGTTTTAAATAGCGCTAAGCTCTCAGTGAGGCTAATACGCATTAACTTTTTTGTGCCGTGTACAAACTACACTTGCAAAAACTCGGATAGCGTGTGTAGATGCGACGGGATTTTTAAGCGACGTGTACAAAAGAGGTACACGAGCGCAAAAATCCCTAGCAGATACCAGCTAGACGAGTTTTTTACCCTTTGAAGCCTTGGGCAACCACATACATCTCCACCGAATCCTGCCTGCTGGCATCCGGTTTAAAATGCGTTACCTTGGTAAAGTTTTTTTTCATATCGGTTAAAAGTTCGCCTTCGGTTCCGCCCTGAAAGACTTTGGCAATAAAAATTCCGCCCTCGGCTAAAACCTCTTTGGCAAATTCATAAGCAAGTTCCACCAAAGCTATAGTACGCAAGTGGTCGGTTTGCTGATGTCCTGTGGTATTTGCCGCCATATCGCTCATCACCACATCAGCAGGTCCATGCAAGAGCTCTTTCAGTTTATCGGCCGCGCTGGGCTCAGTAAAATCCTGCTGCAGCAAAATAGCACCCTCTATCGGCTCGGCCGGCAGCAAATCCATGCCCACAATCTGCCCGCTGCCCTTATTACGCTGCGCCGCAACCTGCGTCCAGCCGCCCGGAGCACACCCCAAATCGACAATGGTTTTGCCCTTGCCGAGAAAATGATATTTTTCATCCAGCTGAATAAGCTTAAACGCTGCACGCGAACGATATCCCAAACGCTTGGATTCCGAAACATACGGATCATTCAGCTGACGCTGCAGCCAGCGATTTGACGATGGTTTGTTATATTTTGCCGTTTTTACCTTTACGGTCAGATGATTACGGCCGCGGACAATTTTGGCCGATGCAGTTAATTTTGCCATTTTTGCTCCAATTCATCTATAATTGCCTCTTGCGCACCTTTGAGCGATGCCGTTAAAGTTTTAATCTGCAAAACCCTATACACAGTACGGAAAATTATGCAGGCTGCCACAAAAATCGGCGCGCGGTTTTCCCCAATATACGGACTTTTCATCAGCTGTTCCAAATCCATCTGCAAGATTTCATCTATTTGCTTGTCTATCTGCGCGGTTGTTGCCGACATTCCGTCAGCAAAATCTTTGTTATAGCTGCCGGTTTTGTTAATCATACTCAAAAGACGCAGCGGCGTACTGGATGTAGCCACACAGAAACATTGCGGAAGATACATTAAAAATTCAGAATTAACCAGAAATTCTTCCACGTGTTTTTTTATTTCCGCTTCCAATTTTTTGGCTTTATCCTCGTCATATTCAACCAAGTCAAAAGCTTCTGAAGCGGTGCGCGCTCCCCAAGGCACGGATAAAGTATAAATTTCTTTGGGCTCTTTGCCGTTTTCGGCCAAAATAATCTCGGTCGAACCGCCGCCTAAATCATACAAAAGCACATACTTAGCCGTATCCGGAACATTGAGCACTGCACCTTTCAAATTCAAAAGAGCCTCTTCTTCGGCCGATATAACTTCAAGACTTATACCGCTCAGCTCTTTTACCATCTGAATAAAAGAGGCACTGTTTTGCGCTTTGCGGCAAGAAGCAGTTGCCACCGCGCGATAGTGTCCGACATGATAATCTTTCATCAATTCCGCAAAATGCACCAAACAATCTATGCCGCGCTGAATTGCTGCGTCCGAAAAACAGCCGCTTTCATAAAGCCCCTCGCCTAATTTTATGGTTACAGCCTCTCGATAAAGCATATTGCCTTTAGCATCGGTAATACGCAAACGGCAAGAGTTTGTCCCCAAATCAATCGCCGCCAGATTTTCTTTGTCCATAGTGACGTCCTTTTCTAAAAAGTTTATGGCGCTTTCCGCCTTTATGGAAATAGTTATTCTTTTGATGATGCATCATATCCAGCAATATGCCTTCGCGTATGCCGCGGTCGGCAATGGTAATTTCGCTAATCGGCCAAAACGA
Organism: uncultured Eubacteriales bacterium; assembly: GCA_963632615.1. Taxonomy (GTDB): domain Bacteria; phylum Pseudomonadota; class Alphaproteobacteria; order RF32; family CAG-239; genus RUG410. The sequence goes on along the minus strand of CAVGVF010000012.1, from coordinate 25,659 downwards.
GCACAAAGCCTCAATAATTGTGCAGCCGGCCATTGTCAAATCGGCTTTCAGCTTGCCGATGCATGAATGCTTGCAGCGTCCTTCATAGCCCATATTTTTAATCCGGCGGATAACTTTTTCAATATCCGAGCCGGAAAGCGCTATGCCGTCAACAGCTGCACGGTTATAGCGCGGCAAATTCAAATGCACAGCGCCCAAAACCGTAACGGTTCCGGAAGTGCCGATAATCTGGATTTCTTGATTGCGGATTGCTTCGCTGATATGATATTTATCTTCAAATTCCTGCAAAATTTTTTGCGTGCGCTCAACAATGGTGTCATAGGCCAGCGTGGTCATATCTTTGCCCGGAAAAGCTTCGGAAATGGTAACAACGCCGTAAGGCAGCGATACAAATCCTTCAATAAAAGTCTTGCCGGTTTCAGTGACCCGAGCCAAAGAAATTTCCGTAGAGCCGCCGCCGATATCAAAAACCAGCGCCCGTTTAATCATGCGGTTCAGCAATGGCATACATCCCACCACCGCCAAACGGGCTTCTTCTTTGGAAGATATAACTTCCATATTCAAACCGGTAGATTGTTTGACAGCCGCTTCAAATTCCTTGCAGTTAAGCGCGCGGCGGCAGGCGGCAGTTGCCACAAAACGCATACGCACAATCGGCTGATATTCATTGATAATGGCGCTGCAGACTTTCAAGGCGGCAATCGTACGGCGGATAGCCGGTTTAGAAAGCATATTGCCGTTTATTATTCCCTCGCCCAAACGGGTTATGCGCGAAAAAGTTTCAACCACATGAAAAGAGCTCGGCGTAGGCTGGGCTATAACTAACCGGCAAGAGTTCGTGCCTAAATCAATGGCCGCATAGCAATCGCCTTTCGGCATCGCGCCGCCGTTTTCCAACTCTTTTTTATCTCTAAACTCTTTATAATCCGGTTTATGCCCACTGTACAATTTTATTTTGCCCCATACATTTCTTGCCGCAGCTGACAGCGCAGTTCGTCAATGCAGACAAGATTTTTGCCATCCTTAAAATACCAATATTCCCAACCGTTGCAGGCTGCTGCGTTTTGTTCGGCCGCTCCAACCTGATGAATAGAACCTTCAGCGGTTTTGCTTTTTATAGAGCCGTCAGCTCGAATTGTTGCAAAATGCTTGCCGCTGGCATCGCTCAAAACATCGCCCGGAGACAGCATGCCATGCTCAATAACCGCTCCGAACGGAACACGCTGCAATTTCTTTTTAACCGTATATTCAAGCGCTTCGCCGTTCAGCGGTTCAACAGCATCCAATCTGGCCTGCGCACCGGCCACATACGAGCTGTCGCGCTCAATGCCGATAAAATTGCGTCCCATCTTTTTAGCCATAGCACCGGTAGTGCCGGTACCGAAAAACGGGTCTAAAATTACATCGCCCGGTTTGGTAGAAGCCAAAATCACTCTGTAAAGCAGCGCTTCCGGTTTTTGGGTCGGATGCAATTTTTCGCCCTGTCCGTTTTTCAAACGCTCTTTACCTGTGCAAATCGGAATTTCCCAAATACTGCGCATTTGCGTTTCATCATTCAAAGCTTTCATTGCTTCATAATTAAATGTATATTTCGCTTTAGGATTTTTAACTGCCCAAATCAAAGTTTCATGCGCATTGGTAAAACGGGTGCCCTTAAAATTCGGCATCGGATTGGTTTTGTTCCAAACCACGTCATTCAAAATCCAAAAGCCTAAATTCTGCAAAATATATCCCACACGGAAAATATTGTGATATGAACCGATTACCCAAATACTGCCGTCATCTTTCAAAATACGGCGGGCGGCGCTGAGCCATTGTTTGGTATATTCATCATAGGCTGCCAAACTCTCAAAGCTGTCCCATTCTTCGTCCACACCGTTCACAATCGTATTATCCGGACGCAGCAAAGCATCTCCCAGCTGCATATTATACGGAGGATCGGCAAAAATCACATCAACCGAATTTTCTTCCATCTGATTCATCGTTTCGATGCAGTCGGCGTTTATGATTGTGTTTAAAACTGTTTTAGCGTTCATTATTTTTCTCACTCATTTTCGTGTTAAATTTCATTATTATCCGATAAAGTTATAATTTTCTTAATAAGAAAAATAAAAAATAAGCACTCAGCCGATTTTTTTGTAATTTTTTTACAAAAAACCACTCTTTGCCGAATACATCACTCAAATAATTTTTTTAAGACCTCTTCTCTGGCCGCCACCAGCTGCAGTTCCGTTTTATTACCTTCGCCGGCTTTACTGCGCTGTTTTTGCACTTCCAGCATCTGCCGGACAATAGAAGTATCTTCGCGCTCTTTCAGCTGGCGGATTAAAGCTTTGGCATTGCGGCGGATGTTCAGAGTATAAAGCAAGGCCGATATCCTCTGCTGCACATAAAAGAAGCGATCAGCGTCCCATTTATGGTAAACAAACCAAACTTTGCTTTTCCAATCCAAAAGCTGCGACGGCCTTTCTACCTGATAGGAAACCACAAACCCGTTATTGAACCCCAGCTCTTCATACTGCGGCCACAGCCGAATAAAATCATCCAGTTCTTCTTCGGTAATTTCCGCCTTGTAGCTTTGCTGCTTAGTTAAAATTTCCAGATTTGAGCGCTCCCATACCGTTTCGGTTACCTGACATTTGGTAACATACAAAATCAAGCATACCCCGATAACCAGCCATAGAATTCGATGAGAAACCGACATTACCATTGCAATTTCTCCATGCAGTAATCCACATTCAAGCCAAAACCGGTAGAAAGTTCATCCGTTTGTTTAACTAAATCGCCTTTCAGCTGGTGCACGCCGGAAGTTATCAAAAGATTTTTACCGCCGAAATTTGTTCCCAGCCGCATATCTGTCGCCATATTATCGCCGATAAATAAGCAGCGCGATGCATCGACATCCGCCAGACTTTCGGTCAAATACAAAGCAATGTGCAAATCCGGCTTGCCGAATGAGATAATATTGCCGCCAATCATGGCATATTGCTCGGCCAGCATACCGGCAGCCTGTTTTGCGCCGTTATCAGTCAGCACCATAGTATCATTGCCAACGCACAGCAGCGGCAAATTCAAATTAACTGCCTGTTCAAAAACCGGCATTACCGCGCCGGCATCAACACCGATATGAGTCTGCTCGGCCAGCAAAAAATCGGCCATTACCGCGCTGTCGACTTTTTCATAGTCCAAACCGGCAATAATCCGGCTGTTTCCGTCAGCCAGAGAATAATAAGTATTTCCTATTTTCTTTTGATTTTTCAAATAAAAATGCGCGATTTCGCCGGCTGTTATCATGGCATAAAAAATATTCATCGGCACATTGCTGCGCTTTAAAAATAAAAACAATTCTTCTACCCGCATGCCGCTGTTAGAAGCTAAAGCAATTTTTTTGCCGCTTTGATAAAGCTTTACTAAAACATCAATACTTTCCGGAAAAACATTCCGCCCATCCGTCAAAACGCCGTTGACACCGCAAATTACGGTGTCAAATTCATCACGGATACGCGATATATGTCTTACCAGATTATTCATTTTTTCCTGACTGTTTATACAATATAAAAGTCAGTTTAGACTAAATTAGTAAATTTTTAGATAAAATTTTAATTTATTAAAAAGTTATTTATCGCCGTTGTTATCTGCTCTTCAAAAAACAATTTGTCTCCCCACCACTGCTGCGGATTGTCTATTTTGTAATAACCGCGGCTCATGCCATCGTTAATCCGCACCAGCACTACCGACAGCGGCTGCCCTAAAAAATAGGCGGTTGTAAACTCAAATTCGCCCTGCTCTTCATAATTTATTTCAAAATAACTAAGCTCGTTACTGTAGTTTTGCTGATAAATATTATACAGCATCCCCATAGCATCGGCGCAATGCGCGCAAGGCGAATTGTTATAAAAAACATAGATTATGGATTTATTCCAGTTATCCTCGTTTTCTTCCACATATTGCCGGATAAACGGCGTATAGCCGGAAGAATCAATAAACTGCGCCTCTGCTGCCGGCAGCGGAGATATAAAAAACAAAAAGACAGCCGCCCAAATTTTTTTCATTTTTCATATCTCCTTTCTTTTAGCTTCACAAAGGAGAACAGGACTCTTTCAGCCACTTCTTTTCATCATCATTTACACACGCGGCCAAACGTTCATAAACTTTTTTATGATAAGCGTTCAGCCAGTCCCGTTCTCCCGCATCAAGGAGATATACATCAATCAGCCGTTTATCAATAGGCACTAAGGTTAGGGTTTCAAATTCCAAAAACTCGGAATTCTGTTCCGTTGGTTTAGTATAATATAAATTTTCTATGCGGATGCCGTAAGCGTTTTCCTTGTAATACCCCGGCTCAATAGAAGTTACCATATTCGGCTTGAAGCCATACAGGCTGCCGCCGCTTGAAATACGGTTCGGCCCTTCATGCACATTGCCGAAACAGCCGACACCGTGGCCGGTGCCGTGCTTAAAATCTTTTCCCTCCTGCCACAGCGGCGCCCGCGCTAAAGTATCCAGCCGCATTCCGCAGGTGCCCAGAGGGAATTTTGCCCTCGCTAAAGCAATATGCCCTTTCAGCACCAAAGTAAAATCATGTATCATATCCGCCGCCGGAGTTCCCAAAGCCACTGTGCGCGTAACATCTGTTGTGCCGTCCAAATACTGTCCGCCGCTGTCCAATAGCAGCAAATTATTTTCTTGCAGACGGCGATTGGATTTTTCGGTCGGCTGATAATGAACAATAGCCCCGTTTTCGGCAGTGCCGGCAATCGTCTCAAAACTTTCTTCAAAAAACAAATTCTGCTCTTTTCTCAATTCATGCAATTTTTGCACAACATCCAGCTCGGTTTTGCCGCGCCAATTATTCCGCAGCCAATACAGCAATTTAACCAAAGCAACTCCGTCACGTTCATGGCAGGCAATCATGCCTTTGATTTCCGTTTCATTTTTTTCGGCTTTCAGTATTTGGCAGATATCTCCGGAATTACGCCCGTTTGCTGTTTTTTTTGCCAAAGCGGACGGAATGGTGCTTTCATCATACATTATTACAGCTTGATTATCCCCAAGCCATTCGGCCAGCTGTTCAAAAGTCCAAACCGGCAAATCTGTTTGCAAATTATTGCCGATTAAAATCGCTTTTCCATTTTTATCAATCAAAGCATAGGCGCGCACTACCGGCGAACAAACCAAATCTTCGGCATATATGTTCAAAAGCCACGAAACACTGTCCGCCGCCGTCAGCAGATAATAGCCGGCACCGCTTTCTTTCAGCAATTTTGCTACGGCTTCAAGTTTTTCTTCACGGCTCTTTCCGGCATATTTCAGCGGACGCTCCAAAACTTTTACCGTTTTTTTACAATCTAAACCCGTCAAATCGCCGGCATCAATTAAATTCAAATTTTCAAACAGCTCTCCCGCTGCTTTTTTTTCGGCCGCAGAAACAGCCATTCCGTCATAGCCGACAGCTTCCGCCCCTGATTTCTGCAAAAAACGGCACACCTTAACAAAACTCGGCTCTTCATTTATTACCGTGACTTTATCCGAATCAACTTCCTGCCGCGCCTGCAGCTCATAGCGCCCGTCCACAAACAAAAAAGCCTGTTTTTCGGTTATCGTCAGCATTCCGGCCGAACCGCTGAAGCCGCATAAATGCTTCAGTTTATGCTCGCACGGCAGAATATCCTGCCCGATAAAGCGATTGCCGTAGGTTGCAAGATAAGCATCTGCGCCAAGTGCTTTTAATTTGTTCTGAATACCGGATAAAGTCATTTTATTTCTCCAATAAAGCAACGCGCCAATTTTCTTTTTCATACAATTTTACAAGCTTCAAGCCTTGTTTTTCATGCTCGCCGACTACCCATTCTACTTGGTCGTCAATAAAGCCGGAAATCACGGCATAGCCGCCTTTTTTCAAGCTTTTTGCCATGTCTGGAGCCATTGCAATCAGCGGACGAGCCAAAATATTTGCAAAAATCACATCATACGGCGCATTTTTTTGCACAATTTCAGACTGATAGCCATCGCTCAAAGCCGCGCAGATTTGTTTTTCTACTCCGTTGTCTATAGCATTTTGCTGCGCAACCCGTACGGCTTCATCATCAATATCCACCGCTATAATTTTAGAATTATTCCAAATTTTTGCCGCAGCCAAAGCCAAAATTCCCGAGCCGGTGCCGACATCCAGCACCTTCTGCGGTTTATCTGCACACAGCTTGTTTATATCCGAAATTGCATCCAAACAGCCGCGGGTAGTTTGATGCTCCGAACCGAACGCCGTAGCGGCATAAACTTTCAGCCCGATTTTATCCTGCGGCAACGGTGTTTCATCATGTATGCTGCAAATAAAAAATCCGGCTTCTTCCAACGGAGCAAAAGCCATCACATTTTCAGTCAGCCAATCATCGCTTTGCAGCAAATCCCAAGTATACGGCGGCAGCACAATCTGTCTGGCGGCTGCCGCTTTTTGCAAGTCGTCTTCTTTGGCGTCTTGGCGCAGATAGCCGACCAGCTGTTCTTTGCCGTCATCAGTGTAATCTATGGATGTTACTTCAAAAAAATCTTCCGCAAAGTCTTGAAGTTCTTCGCTTATTTCCGCAACCGGTTCAAATTTTGCAATTTTGCAGCTTCCTGAATTATTACTCATATTTTTTGTCTTTCGTTATTACTTTTTTTACTAACTTTGGTATAAATTTAAGCTTAGTATACTAAATAAACCTTTAAAAAGAGCTTATCATGAAAAAAATATTTATTACTCTTTCTTCTATATTGCTGGCCGCCTGCACTTTTTTTGAAAGCGACCATGACAATTATTGGCTGAATAATGTGCGCCCTTATAAACTGATGCCGATTAACTATTATGATCCGGCAGACGGCGCTTCTGATGAAAAAATGACTAACAGCCAAACCCTTAATACCCGCACCTACAAGCATAATGTCGTGGTTTCGGCAAATTTGGGGCAACGCATGGTAGACGCTCAAACCTATACCGTGCAGAATTTTGCTAAACCGGAATTGATTGCTAAATCCGACGGTTCTGTTACCGGCAGCAATTTTGAAGTAAAAATTCATCAAGACCAGCTGTTTGAACCAATCGGCGAAGTAAAAATCAACGGCAACTACTTTTTGATTGTTCCGGCCAACACCCTCGGCGATATGCTGCTGGTAGATGAAAAAGGCAATTTCTTGGATTATATCTGCCACTTATATCACGGTCAGCTGTTAATGCCGCGCGACAGAGCAATTATCCGCCCTGCCGGTTTGGGTGTTGAACAAAAAAAGGCCACGCGGGAAAGCGTCAGCGATCCAAAGCTGCAATTTGAACTGAAATATGACGGTTTGGAAAACGGCTATATGGCGTTTATTTACACCGACTACAGCAATTCCAGCGCCAGCGAAGGCTATTTCCAGCGCTATGTCTTTCCGCAGGGACAAGATTTAGTCGAAATCAACGGCATCCGCTTCAAAGTTATGGATGTTTATCCGGAACGCATAGAATATATGCTGCTGGACTAAATTAAGGCCTAAAAATTTAACACTCCTTGTTTGTAGCAAGGAGTGTTTTTTTATATGTTATAATGTTTGCCTGAACTAACGCTCAAGTTTTTTATAGCGGATGCGGTGCGGATTGCAGGCATCTTCGCCCAAGCGGGCTTTTTTATCTTTTTCATAGTCTTCAAAGTTGCCTTCAAACCATTCGACATGCCCGTTGTCTTCATAGGCTAAAATATGGGTTGCCAAACGATCCAGGAACCAACGGTCGTGCGAAGTTACCAGCACGCACCCCGGATAATTGTTGATACCTTCTTCCAGCGAGCGCAGAGTATCTACATCCAAATCGTTGGTAGGTTCGTCCAGCAGAATCACATTGGCGCCCTTACGCAGCATTTTAGCCAAATGCACGCGGTTGCGCTCGCCGCCGGAAAGCTGTCCGACTTTCTTTTGCTGATCAGAGCCTTTAAAGTTAAACTGTCCGACATAGGCGCGTGAAGACACTTCATTTTTGCCCAGCTGAATCATATCCAAGCCATCGGAAACTTCTTCCCAGACGTTTTTATCCGGATTCAGCTCATCGCGGGATTGATCTACATAACCAAGGTCAACTGAATCGCCGATGCGAATTTCACCGGAATCCGGCTTTTCCTGTCCGGTAATCATTTTAAACAAAGTGGTTTTACCGGCGCCGTTCGGTCCGATAATACCGACAATCGCACCCTTCGGAATTTTGAAAGACAAATCATCGATCAAAACTTTGTCACCAAAGGCTTTGCTGATATGGCTGGCTTCTATAACCAAATCGCCCAAACGCTCGGTCATCGGAATATTGATGTGAGCCGTGCTGATTTTTTCGCGTCCGGCCTGCGACAGCAGCTCGTCATAGGCATTGATACGGGCTTTAGATTTAGCCTGACGGGCTTTAGGATTTTTGTGAATCCACTCCAGCTCCAACGCCAAAGTACGCTGGCGGGCGTTTTCTTCACGAGCCTCCTGAGCCAAGCGCTTTTCTTTTTGCTCCAGCCAAGAAGTGTAGTTGCCTTCGTATGGAATGCCTTGGCCGCGGTCAAGTTCCAGAATCCAGCCGGTTACATTATCCAAGAAATAGCGGTCGTGGGTAACCATAACCACGGTGCCGTTATAATCTTTAAGATGGTGTTCAAGCCAAGCTACGGATTCGGCATCCAAATGGTTGGTCGGTTCATCCAAAAGCAGCAAATCCGGCTTTTGCAAAAGCAAGCGGCATAAAGCCACGCGGCGTTTTTCTCCGCCGGAAAGCTTGGTTACATCGGCATCAGCCGGCGGGCAGCGCAGAGCATCCATGGCAATCTGCACGGTGCGCTCAATATCCCAACCGTTGCAGGCATCTATTTTTTCCTGCAACTCGGCTTGCTCTTCTATCAGCGCATTCATTTCATCATCGGTCATAGGCTCGGCGAATTTGGCCGAGATTTCTTCAAAGCGCTGCAAAAGCTGCTGTGTTTCGCCCAAACCGTCCATAACATTCTGCATCACGTTTTTGCTTGGGTCTAATTGCGGCTCCTGCTCCAAATAGCCGATTTTCACGCCATCGGCCGCCCAAGCTTCGCCGCTGAACTCTTTATCTATGCCGGCCATAATTTTCAGCAAGGTAGATTTACCGGCGCCGTTTACACCCAATACACCGATTTTAGCCCCCGGGAAAAATGAGAGTGTGATATTTTTAAAAAGTTCTCTTCCTCCCGGTAAAACTTTAGTTAGGTTTTGCATAACAAAAATGTATTGGTACGAAGCCATTATAATCTCCTGTTTTTAATTAAATTGGTTAGCGTAGCGGCTGTAGTTAGCATCTCTAAATTCCAGCTTTGGCGCATTTTGCCTGTTTTTTTCGGCATTTGCAAGTGCTTTTTTATATGTAGCCAAAGCTTTGTCATAAACCTGCGGGTCATTTTTATATAAACTTGCCGCATCATACAGCTTGCGAGGTTTTAAAAGCGTTCCGTCATAAAGCTTTATTTTGCCGTCAGCATAAAGTGTGGATTGAAAAATCTTTTGCCGGTTAAAGCTATAGACAATGCTGTCGCATCCGGCATAGTTATTGCCGACAATTTCGGAAAAAGCATCGATTTTAGCTTCATTATACGTAAACATGGCTTGCCTTTGCTGCTCGTCATTCGGAGATTTTGTTACCAGCAAAGCCCGCGCCAAAAGCTCATATTTTTGATATTTGCGGGCGCGGCAGGCCAGCCCTTGTCCGGCCACATCGCCAAGCTGCTGCATCTCTTCCTGATAAGAGAGCGGGCGTTCGGCATAAGATGTTGATATTATGCTGCAAAACAACAAGCTAAAAAACAGTAGTTTTTTCATTTTCAATCCTTTATATCCTCTATAATATACACATTATATAAGCCGAAAAAATAAAATATATCTTAATTTTGTGCAAATATATAAAAAAATGGGTTGACATTTGCAGATAAATAGCTTATTTTGCGCTCAAAATGTTTTGTAAAGGATAAGAAAAATGAAATGTTTCAGTTCGTTAAAATCTAAAAAAGAACGCGATAAGGATTGCAAAGTTGTTCGCCGCAAAGGTCGCGTTTATGTGATTAACAAAAAGAACCCGAAGCTGAAAGCTCGTCAGGGTTAATTAAAACGCACAATTCAAAAGGCTCTCAAGAGAGAGCCTTTTTTATTTTGTTGCAGCACAGCAGAATATCCATAAAGTAAAAGCACCGTTTTCTTCTCAAAAACAGTGCTTTTTTTATCATTCACTTTTGCTACTTCGCGTTGCCTATAACAACTTTGCACAAAGCTTTAATTTTGCTGGCAACATCAGGACGGGTCTTGATATATTGACGGCTCAGCTTGTCACACTCTGTTTCAAACTCGCTGGCAAAATTCTTTTTGCGAGCCTGCTGACACATCACATTAACATACACAGGGACTTTGTCGCTGTTACTTTCTACAATTTTCATGATAGCGCCGCCAATCTTATACGTCTGCAACTCCTCACGGAATGATTTGCCGATTTTAGCGCGCTCTGCTGCTGAAAAACTGTTAATACCATCCTTAAAATCAATAAAAATGTTATTTGCCATAATATAATAATTAAAAAAACATAAAAATTCAAAATCTTTTTAACCATAACTTAAATTTGTCTAAATTGCAATATAAAAATTACAAAAAAATCATTTTATTTGTTGACAAGTTATATTTTTTGTGCAATTTATGATGCCATATTATGGTGTTGCGCTCCTAGCTCAGCAGGATAGAGCAACAGCCTTCTAAGCTGTGGGTCGGGCGTTCGAATCGCCCGGAGCGCGCCAATTTTTCAGACACCGTCTTGTTAGGCGGTTTTTATTTTTTTATAAAAAGCAGATGCTTTTAAGGACAGTTTTTTTATATTATTATGTTAAACTCAATTTTTATGCTATGACAACTTTTGAAAATGCTGAACAAATTTCTGAAATTTCAATTCATAATGAAATCAGAAAATTTATGCTTCGTGAATTGGGTATTAAACCTGTGTCATGTTTACATCAGGCTAAAGTAATATCTGATTTAGGTTTAGATTCGCTTGACAGAATTTCTTTGTGCTCTCATTTGGAAGAAAAGTATGGTATCCGTTTGGATTTGGGGCCTAATGAAGACATCTGCGTCAGCGATTTGACACAGCGGGTTATGGATGAGCATAAAGCAAAATCCACAATAGCAAATGTTGGCTGAAAAAAATCTCTCATCCGCAAAAGATGAGAGATTTTTTTTAATTTATTTCCAAATCCATTTTATGATTTTTATTGCGAAGCAAGTCAGAAGGCAGATAAAAACTCCTGCAAATAAGTTTAGTGCAAACTGAGTAACTCTGGCAAAAAGCACATCCGTTGCATCCGCATCAGGCGCCAAATCATCTGTAATTATCGGAAACGGATTAAACAGCACAAAGATTACCGAAATCACAAAAAGCAAACGCACTAAACGCTGCAGTTTGAGATTATCAAACACAAATAAATCTCTGTCACAGCCTTTGGCAATCATAGATATGGCTGTAATAACAACAACCACGGCTAAATAAATGATAAAAAGAAGCATAATTATACAAAATTAAGTTAATAATTGAATTATGGATTTTAATATAATCTTGTTTCATTTTTTTGTCAAACAATAATTCAAAAGTGCCGAACTCGACACCTTTGAATTATTTAAGTATCTATTTGGCCGCCAAGGCATTCTGCCGGCAATCGGAGGTAATATCCATATCGGCCTGATAAAGATGAGTCTGCACTTCTGCCAACCCCAAAACCGTATGGAAGAAATTGTCCTGCGAATGCGGCTCCATTGATTTTGCCTGCAGGCACTGGCTGTTAATTTCTTTTTTCATATTTTTAGAAAACCAAAACAGCATCGGCACTTGCTTTTGTGTTTCCGGAGCAAAGGCGTACGGCAAACCATGCAGATAGGTGTTGTTCTCCCCCAGCGACTCGCCGTGGTCGGAAACATAAATTAAGCTGTCATCGCGCTGTTTGCTTTGGTTATTTTTCAAAATATCTATAGCCGATGATATAATATAGTCAGAATATAAAATAGTATTGTTATAGGTATTCACAATTTCTTCTTTGCTGCAGCTCTGGATATCAGAAGCCCGGCAGTCCGGCTTAAATTTAGCAAATTGCTGCGGATAGCGTTCATAATAGGCCGGTCCGTGCGAACCGATCATGTGCAGCACCAGCACGGTGTTTTGTTTTATAGTTTTAACCTTTTGAGCCAATTTTTGCAGCAAAACGTCATCATAGCAAATTCCGCCTTTGCATTTAGAAAAAACATTTTCGGTCGGCACGCGGTTGCACACGCCTTTGCAGCCGTTATCATTGTCTATCCATTCAATATTATAACCGGCAGTCTGCATAATATCCAGCAGATTTTGCGTATAGGCCGCGTCATCAGTATCAAAGTTTTTACGGTTATAAGCCGAAAACATACAAGGCAAAGACACCGCCGTCATCGTGCCGCAGGACGCCACATTAGAAAAATAAACAATATCCTGTTTTTGCAAAAGCGGATTCGTTTGTTCATGATAGCCGTTCAGCGAAAAATTCTGTGCACGCGCTGTCTCGCCGATAAACAAAACCAATAACTTTTTGCGGCCGCTGATTTTCATTTTCGGAGCTGCGTCCAAAACGGCGAATTTGCGGTTAGTTTCGGCTTTTTTCTTGCAATAGCGCACAAAGGAATAAGTATAGTTCACGGTATTTACTAATTTTGTAACTTTATTATGGTTGCGTCCGACAACAGCATATTCTTTGTAGCAGAGCCCGCCCATCAGCAAGACGGCGAGCAGGCTGCAGCCCACATATTTCAGGCGTTGCTTGGTTTCTGCGGCCGCCGGCTGATATTGGATATTTGTCATCAGCAGCAAAACAGCCGGAAACAAACCGGTAATTATAACATACAGCCAGAAGGAAGAAGACATGTGTTCCATAGTTTCCCGAGGATTTGTTTCCATAACGTTGCGAACCATATCGGAGTCGATATATATGCCGTCAGCAAACATATAATAGTTGGCGGCCGCCGAGCCTAAAAGTAATATTGTTGTTGTCAGCTTACCAACATAAGGACAAATCAAAAGATTAAAAAGCGCATAAAGCGGAACAAATATAAAAATGCCAAGGGATAAGGCAAACAACAGCATCATCGGACTGTCAATTTGAATATTGTGTGTTATGTAGCGCCAAAATGACAGATTTAAAACCGTTGCAAAGTATAGGGAAACCAAGCAAATCAATGTTGTCGATTTTATATTTATCTTTTTCATCTTCGTTCGTCCTTATGTTGATACATTGCAAAAGCTAAATCCGGAATCTGAAAACAACCTGAAAGAAACTAAAAAATTTTTCAGATAAAATTAAAATTTTTTCAGATAATTTTCAGATTGAGTTCTTATTAAAAACAGAATAAATTGTTTTTAGGAGATAATTTTATGCGTATTTTATTGGTGGAAGATGATATAAACTTGGGACAAGGCATCAAAACTCTGCTTGAAATTGACGGCTATGAGGTTGAATTGGCCGAAAACGGCGCTGAAGCCATAGATGAATTTAAATACGGCACAACTCAATATGATGTGGTGCTTTTGGATTGGATGCTACCGGAGCTTTCGGGTCTAGAAGTCTGCAAATGGCTGCGCGACATCAAAAAAGGCCACTACACCGGCGGCATTATCTTTTTAACCGCAAAATCCGAATTGGATGACTGTGTGCAGGCTTTGGAAGTCGGCGCTGATGACTATATTACCAAACCTTTTGAAATCCGCGAGCTTAAAGCCCGTATTCACGCCGTGCTGCGCCGCAAGAACAAGCCTTATGTCGACAGTTCTTTTGAAGCCGGCGGCTTTGTTATGGACTGCACACAGAACACCTTGAGCAACGGCCGGCAAACGCTTAATTTTTCTAAAACCGAATTTAAGATTCTGCAAATTCTGTTTGTAAACCACGATAAAACCATTTTACGCGAAACTCTTTTTGAAAAAGTTTGGGGCAATAATCCGGAAATCAGCAGCGCTAATTTAGATTCTTATATTTACAATTTGCGCAAAAAGCTTAAAATCTGGCAAGATAACATTCAGATAAACTTGCTCAAAAACATAGGATATATGCTGGAACTGAAATGATAAACCTTTTGAAACGCAAACTTTTAATTCGCTACGCCCTGATTTTATTCAGCGTATCTCTGCTGATATTCTGGGGTGGCTACGCTACTTACCGCATTATTTCTAAAAATGTGATTTCTTCCAGCTTATATGATTATCTGCAGGAAGAAGTTTTTGAATTTAAACAAGAATCCGCAAAATTAGCCCTTAATCCGGAAAGGATAGCCGTGGCGGCGCGCAACAACGCCCTGCACTTTTTTTCATACGGCTTTGTAAACGGGCAAATGCGCCGGTTAGAGCAGCCGGCCGGAGAAGCCGGCAATATGCTGACTCAAAAAATGAATGACTGGCAGGAAAATGACGGCGAAGTCAAAACCGTCAAAATAAACAGCAACGGCGAACGCTGGCGCTTTTTGGCTCTTTCAGAAAGCTGGACGGATGAACCCGGCGGCGATAAATATCAGGTTGTGGTCTTATTAAACGTAACCCCGTATATTTATGTGACGCACCGCTATAAAAGCTACGGCTTAATCACGGTCGGCCTCTTGTGCCTGCTTTCGGTTCTAGCCGCTTTTTTGATGTCGAATAATGCCGTAAAGCCGTTGATTGAAGCCTATAACAAGCAAAAAGAGTTTGTTTCGGATGCTTCGCACGAGCTGAAAACTCCGCTCAGCGTTTTGCTGACTTACACCGAAATTTTGCAGCAGCAGCCGCAAAATGCCAAAGCCCTGCAGGTTATGAAAGACGAAACCAAAAATATGTCCGGCCTGGTTGAAAATCTGCTGGCGCTGACTCGTTTGGAAAACGCCGAAAAGCCAACGATTCAGGAATTAGACGCCGCCGATATCATTATTCCGCTTGCCGAACGCCTAAACACCGTGCATAAAGAGCGTAAACAGCCCGTAAAAGTTATGTGTCCTAAAGATATAAAAGTAAAAATGTCGCAGCAGCATTTTGAACGCCTGCTGACTATTTTGCTGGATAACGCATTAAAATACACGCCGGCGGATAAAGAAATTTTAATTAAAGCAGCGGCCGGCGAGCATAATGTAAAAATAGAAGTCGCCGACAAAGGCATTGGTATAAAAAGCGATGACTTGCCGCATATTTTTGAGCGTTTCTACCGTGCCGACAAAGGACGCAACCGCCAAAACGGCGGCTTTGGCCTGGGGCTTTCGCTGGCTTTGGATATAGTGCAAAAATATAAAGGCCAAATAAAAGTGCAAAGCGAGTTCGGCAAAGGAACAACATTTTTTATAAATTTGCCTAAATAACAAAAAAACAGCATCTGATAAACAGATGCTGTTTTTTTGTTTAGATTAAACAGGAG
>CAVGVF010000012.1:0-10218 GCA_963632615.1 uncultured Eubacteriales bacterium | reverse complement strand
CCGGAGCTTCAGAATTTTCTGCCGCAGGTTCCTGAGTTGTTTCAGGCTTTGCTTCCGATTTTTTATCAGTTTTGCGCTCTGAGGCATAAATACCGTAATCGCGCGCGCCGCTGACCGTAAGCAAAATACTGAGAGAAGCCAGCAAACCTTCCCAGTCCACCGGATTGATATCAAAGTAAGGATAAACAACAAAATTGTTGCTGTAACCCATTACCAGAATCCAACCGATAGCCGGAATCCAAAACTTATTGCTAAGCACTTTGCCGTTGGCCGTCACATCTATTGCTTTCTGCACTTCGCCTAAATAACGGAAACGCTGCAAAACAATATCTCTGGCACCGCCAAGTCCAAGCATAATAGCTAAAGTCATAATCAGCTGAGACCAATCAATGACTTTACAGTTGAAGTAAGGAGCAATCGCACAGTTGTTAAAAAAGCCGTATGCTATCACTACTCCTAAAGCCGGAATCCACATACGGGATTTCTTGACCTTAATCTTAAACTTAAACATAAAGCAGAAAAATTAACGTTAATAATTTTATTTCAGATTTTAAAATACGCGTTTACACACATTTTGTCAAGTAATTATCTAAAATATTTGTCTATAAAAATACATTATGCCGAAATCCATCGGCTTTTGCTTGAATTTATCCGCATGTAGCTGTATACTAAAAATGATTTTACCAAATTATTATATGCTAATTATGTCCTTTTATGTTTGAGCAAGCATAATATGATAGGATTAACGCTCAAAATTATTATTTTATGAATACGTTTAATAAAGTTTTTCGTTCTGTTGAAGGTACTGTTTTTACTAAGCTTCAGGCCAATGAGATTTCCGGTTTTTCAGGAAATTACATCACTGTAGTTGACAATAAGCCGATTGCGGTTGTTGACGGTAAAGAAGTACCAATGCCGACAGTCTTGTTCAATGAAATCGGTGTGCAGTATGTGTTTGTCGATTTTTATGAGCACGGCAAAAAAATGGCGAAAAAACACGGTGTCTACAGTGCTGTCAAACAAGAAGCAATCCGTGTTTGGAGCAATGTAAAACCAGGTGAAAAGCTAAAAACCGTAATTGACGGCTATGAAGAGCATGAGGTTGTTCTGGATGAAAACAGCGTTGCTGCTCAAAATGTTGTCAAAAACGAGTTTTATGCTATTCCCAAAACGGTATTGGCAGCAAAATACGAATTCGACCACCATGAATTTGACTTTGACGTCTATAAGCCAAAATCAACAGCCGTTTCTTTCTGGGTTTACTCAGATGTAAACGTGTTTGGCGTTTTGTGGGGCGGATTTGAATTTTTAACCACTCCGATGATTAACATTACCTCGGAAAATGATTGTTACGGCTGTAACTATATTGTCTGGTGGGGTAATGACGGACGTCTCAGCAGCTACAAAGTTGTAGGATATTTCCGCGCCTGCGGTACAAAGTTCTATCCTCGTCCAATCTGCGAACCGGTTTCCGTGTCTGAAGCTGATTTTATGCCGCCAAAAGAACTTTTTGCGTAACATGACTAAAAAAAACTCTTGCACATTGTAGAATGTGCCGGAGTTTTTTTAATATCAATTCACTTCTGTGAGTCCGCACCATCGCTGCACGGTACTAATAAAACAAAAAAGACCTCAAAAGAAACCAGAAACATTGAAAATCATTTTTTCAAAATGACGGCGGGACTGGCTGCGCTTCGCTGCGCCGCCGCTTCTCTCATTGCCTGCGGCAACCGGCATGCTTCCGCCTGCCTTTCGTTTGCGGTCAAACTCACTTCTGTGAGTTCGCACCCTCGCTGCACGGTACCAATAAAACAAAAAAGACCTCTTTTGAGGTCTTTTTTGTTTTATTGGCGCGCCCGGCGGGACTCGAACTCACAACCTTCTGATCCGTAGTCAGATGCTCTATCCAATTAAGCTACGGGCGCAGCGACTGGATATTTTAATAGAACAAAAAAAATATAAATGCAAGCACTTTTTTCAATTTTTTTAAAATTTTTGCACAAACCCTTAATTCTTTAATTGTTTTTTTAATAAAAACACTTTACAAATATAGCAATATTAAAAAGATAACTAAAAATATAAGGCTTGTATAATGAAAAAATTTGCATTACTTTCGGCTACTGCGCTTTTGTTGGCAGCATGTGCGGCCTCTGAAGTACAATTTCCGGGTGTCAGCCCCTCCCCTGTTTTGAACATTTCTAACGGCAGCGGTTCTTTTGTGGGCAAAAAAGTCAATGAATTTACACGCGAATACAACAACATACATTCTTCCGTAAATTCCAGCGCGCAAAAATTGGCAAAAATTAACCAATCTATTGCCGAAGCCGATTCGGAGTATAATGCGGTTATCAACACTATTGAAGCAAAACTGCAGGCCGGCACGACTCCGTCTAATCCGGATTTGGTCAGCGCTTTGAACAAAGCTCAAAAAAATCTCGGCACTTTGGAAAGCGGCACGCAGGAATTAGCTTCGGTAGCCTCGGAAGTTGCCGCCCAGCAAGAAAAATTATCGGCTCTAAAGTCCACAGTCAGCGCCACATACGCGATTCCCGGAGCTTATGATGTTGATCATGCGGATTTAAACATTATTTCCGCAGCTTTGGAACAGCAGGAAAATACCAATGCCGATTTGATGGCTGCCGTAAAAGCTGACATTGCCGATGAACAAAGCAAGGCACAGCAATTCAGAGCGGAAATTACCCGCCTGAATGTTGATGTTGCCGCCGGCTATGTGAATAAAACCGCCGCAGCTGTTTCTTATGACAGCCAAACAAATTTCAAAACCATTAAGCCGGTTCAGATAAAAAAAGAATTGGCAAAAGACAAATCCGTTCGCACCAGCAAAAAGCGCGTAAAACTCGGTAAAAAATTCGGTATTATAGAAAGTATGCCGCAAGCTCAGCCCAAAACCGCCGCAGCAAAAAAAGCCACTCCGCAGAGCGTACAGAAAGCTTTGAAGACAGCAGCTCCGCAGCAAGCCAAAACCGTAGCCGAACCGCTTAAGCCGATTGCCGGAACTGTTTTTGCTAAAGATTTTCCGAATGATAATGTTGAGTATTATGCTGAACTAAGCAATGCCGTGCAGAAGGCCTTAAAAAATAATCCGGATTCGCGTTTTGAAGTTATTGCCGTAATGCCGATGGATACGGCAGCGCAAGAACGTATACAGAATATCACGGCGCAGATTTTCGGCGATATGCTGACTATGTCGGTACCGGCAGAAAATCTGCAAGTCAGCGCCCGCAGTGAAATCAGCAAAAAAATTCCAACGGTTGTGGTTGTAAAAAAATAGGAATCGGCAACCCAAAAATTCAATCCCTTTCTGCAGACAGCTGAAAGGGATTTTATGTTAATTAGGAGTTATTGATACATTGACGCGGCAATAGGGCTGATCTTTGCATTTTCGGCACATCTGCAGAATCTGCATTGGTGTTGCGGTTCTTAAAGTGGATTGACTAAACTCAAACGTTTGAATGTATCCACGCCAATTTTCTTCATCATTTTTATCTTTATTGCCTAAAAAGGTGGTAATTCCTCTAACATCATCAGCATTTTCTTTAGCCACATTTACAATATTGACGCACAAATCTTCTGACGATGGTGCTAAAGAAGAATCTGTTTTTACTAACGTTACCGTAAAACCTAAACTAAAAGAACAGGTTTGTTCATCGCTGTCTTTTTTGGTCTGCCAGCAGCCATGTCCGTACTGTATAATATAACCGTTGCCGGTTTTATCCCATAAATTTCCATTATATCTCATTCCTGTCGGAACTTCTCCCAAGGCATATAAAATGGCCGATACATTTACTTGCCGCTCATTATACTGCCGATCATGGCTTAAATCGTAACGCAGCCTGACTAGCGATTGCAAAAGCTGAGTTAATTGTTCTTTTTGCAGATTAGAATTCCACATTCTCATAGCCTTGCCATAACCGGCAATTCCGCCGACAGACAGAACAGCGATAATCGCCAGTACACCCAGCATTTCTATCATACTTCTTCCGCACTGCAACGTACTTTTATAGTCATCCTTGGCTTTGAGCGTCAGCTCATTCGCCGAGGATCCAGGATGGTACATCCGCTTAAAAAACTGGTAACAAACACTATATCCACAACCCCAGCACCTGTCATTGCCGGACATGACGCACAGTCCGTTCCGGCAATCTTGGCTGAACCGATACTTATGCAATAATATAGCAACTTTATTAACTAGGTTAGTTACTCGCTGCACCAAGATCTTCGGGACAAGCCCAAAGATGACGGAGAATAGACGAGGGGTTATACACTTTGTTTCTTTTAATAATAAGGATATTTTATTCCTGGATTCTCCGGACAGTTCACTCCGTTCACGCCGAAGAATGACGTTGAGAGCGATAGTGTTAAAGACGCTACGCCCTCGCCTCCAGCACCAGTCATTGCCGGACGCGTTCCGGCAATCTTGGCTCAACATACTCCTTTTTAATAAAAAGGCTAATTTATTGACTAAGTAAGAGACTCGCTGCACCAAGATTACCGGAATAAATCCGGTAATGACGGCGAAAAAACGAAAGACAATACTGTTTCCTTCTGCTAATTTATTGTTGTTTTTCAAATTCTTACACATATTTCTAAACCTCCGAAAATTGTTACATAAACAAAACCCGCTATCAAGCAGCGGGCGGATGTTGAGAAACCGTATATCTTCAAACGGCTCGGCTTATTCAGCTCATAGCCTTATTCAGCCGACATCCGCCTAACCGGCAGAAATCGGCATATAAAATTTAAGTCGTTTATGCTTTAACGACTGAAGATAAAAGGGTTCTCACGCCCTAGACAGGCTATTGCCTATCCAACAAATATTTTAATTGAAGATTGTTTGAATGTAAAGACAATTTTATAAAGTGTGCGTATGGGTGCCGGTTGCCGCCAGCAAAATTATTTCATCATCTTTTATCTGATAAATTAAAATCCAATCCGGTTCAATATGCAAATCGCGATAGCCTTGCCAATTATGTTTTAACGGGTGGTCTTTATATTGTGCCGGCAAAGGTTCTCCGGTTTCTAATATTTTCAATACTGCATGCAGCTTGCTCATATTCTTGCCTTGCTTTTTGCACAGTTTATAATCGCGTAAAAAGCGTGTAGAATATTCAAATGTCCGCATTTAATTATTCCTTATCCAAATCGGCTATAAGTTCTTCTGCACTCTTAAAAGGACCATGAATGCGTCCGGCTTTTATATCATCTTCAGCATCAGCAACTGCTTGAGCAATAAACTCATCTTCTGTCGGCAGCTTTGGCTGAAAAGGTAAAGCACGGCTATGAATAATTTGATTAACCATCATTCGCACTGCGTCATTAAGAGTTATACCAAGCTGTTTTAAAATTTCCTCGGCTTGTTCTTTGCTTTTTGCATCTACACGCGCTTGAATCATTGCATTCATATTCTTATCTCCACACCTCATATTACTAACTCCATATTATTATATTATTATTGCAAAGTCAATAATTATGTAATAATCGTTGGCAAAAATTAAAGCCCCACACTATCACGCTTGGGGCTATTTAATTATTAAATACTTTAGCAAACAATCACTTAAACAAATCTTTTATACGGTCAAAAAAGCTTTTCAGCTCCGGCTGGCACGAATCGTCTTTATTTTCGGCGCGGAAAGCCTCTATCAGCTCTTTCTGTTTAGCGTTAAGTTTAGTCGGGATAATCACTTTCGCGCTGACATACAAATCGCCGCGGCGTTCCGAATCATAAAGGTGCATACCCTGCCCTTTTACTTTTATCAGCGTATCATTTTGGGTACCGGCCGGAACTTCAACTTTTACCTTTGTCCCGTCAATCGCCGGAATTTCCACCGTGCCGCCTAAAATAGCGCAGCTGACGGAAATCGGAATCGCCGTGTATAAATCATCGCCGTGACGCTCATAGAGCTTATGCGGCTCAACCACGATACCGACATATAAATCTCCGTTTTCGCCGCCGTGAACGCCGGCCATGCCTTCTCCGGCCACCCGAATACGCATATTGCTTTCTATACCGGCTTTGATGTTTATTTTCAGCTTTTTATTGATTTTAACCTGACCGGCGCCGCGGCAATCCGGACAAGGCTCTTTAATCACGCGTCCTGCGCCCTTACAGGTTGGACAAGCGGTTTCAAAAACAAAAAATCCGCCTTGCTGAGTGCGTACTTTGCCGCTTCCTTTACAAGTCGGACAAACTTCCGGCTCTTTGCCGTCTTTAGTGCCGTGACCGTGACAGGTTTCACATTCTTTGGTAGTCGGAATAACAATTTCTTTTTCCACGCCGTTAAAAGCTTCTTCCAGCGTGATATTCAGATTATAGCGCAAATCGCTGCCGCGCTGGCTGTATGAACGCTGGCGTCCGGCGTTTCCGCCCATAAATTCCGAGAAAATATCGTTAAACACATCGGCAAACCCGCCGCCGCTAAAGTCAAATCCGCCGCCAAACGGATTGCCTCCGCCCATTCCGCCGCCGGTAAACGCATTTTTGCCATATTGGTCGTATGCCGCACGTTTTTGCTCGTCTTTCAAAACCTCATACGCCTCATTGATTTGCTTAAACTTTTGTTCGGCTTCTTTATCCCCGGGGTTGCGGTCCGGGTGGTATTTCATCGCTTGCTTGCGGAAAGCTTTTTTTATTTCATCAGCGCTGGCGGTGGTGCTCACTTCCAGCAGGTCATAATATTCTGTTTCAACCATTTTTCTCGTCCAAATATTTCATCTACCCTCTACTTAGTTTTTTTATTTGCCGAATGCAAGCCAAAAACCGAATCTTACACGATTTTAAAGCAAAAACAGCTCTGAAAATCAAATTTCAGAACTGTTTTTCAATTACCACTCAAAAATAGCCATTGCTAAAACCGGACGAACATACATTTTTTTGCCGGCAATGGACGGCAAAAAGGCCAAATTCCACCGTTCTCTTTTTCCGGCTGTTTCCGTCCAATAATTCCTTTTCCGCGCTATTTTGAAAAAGCCTTTCACTTTATCAAAACGAGAAGTCTTATGCAGTTTTGCAAAGGCTGCTTTGATTTCTTCGGCAGCAGATTTTACATCAAGATACTGAAAATCATCATATAAACAGATTTTCGCATTTGGCGAACCAACGTGCTTGCTTCTGACAAATTCAAGAATGTAGCGCTGCATGTCATCTTCTGCAAATATATTTACCATATATTCGCATAGCGGCTTCCTTACCCAATAATCATCTGTTCGGGTATATTCGTTGAAAAATTCAATATATTTTTCAGCTTTAGCCCACTTCATTTTTTTATCAGGAATCAAAAGATCGCCGTAAACTATACCTAAGATAGGATCAACCAGTTCAACGACAGCTTTAACATTTTTACCGTCAAGCAAATCAACCGAAAAAGTGTCGTCATCGTACCAAAACATACCGGCTTTAATTTTAGGAATGTTTTTCTGAGAAAATTTAATAATATCGTTTGCCATAAAAATTAAGATTAAAAATTTAACATTTAGCTTAGTATATGTTTTTTTGTCAAAATGTCAATAAGCAAAAAAATATCCGCCTCATTGCTGAGACGGATATTTTTCTTTAGTAAAGCAACGTTATTTAACTTCTTCAAAATCAGCGTCAACCACGTTGTCGTCTTTCTTTGGCTGTTCGCCTGAAGCAGCGCCTGTGCCAGCTCCCTGAGCCGCACCTTGCGCGCCTTGAGCCTGCTGTGTTTTATACATAGCTTCGCCCAGTTTCATAGAAGCCTGCATCAAAGCGTCGGTCTTAGACTTCAAGTCTTCAAGGTCTTCTTTTTCCATGCTTGCTTTTACGGCTTCAACCGCAGCGGTAATGCTGTTTTTATCAGCTTCGGCAACCTTATCGCCAAATTCCTTTAGATTCTTTTCAACTTCATGAACAAGGCTTTCGGCACGGTTTTTAGCATCTACCAATTCTTTTTGCTTTTTATCAGCTTCGGCATTGGCTTCGGCGTCTTTAACCATCTGGTCAATTTCCGCGTCGCTCAAACCGCCGGAAGCTTGAATACGAATGGCTTGCTCTTTGTTGGTAGCCTTATCTTTAGCCGATACGTTTACAATACCGTTGGCATCAATATCAAAAGTCACCTCAATTTGCGGCATACCGCGCGGTGCAGGCGGAATACCTACCAAGTCAAACTGACCAAGCAATTTGTTGTGTGCGGCAATTTCACGCTCGCCTTGGAACACTCTGATGGTTACAGCGGTCTGACCGTCTTCAGCTGTAGAGAATACCTGCGACTTTCTGGTCGGAATAGTGGTGTTACGATCAATCAAACGAGTGAATACGCCGCCCAAAGTTTCAATACCTAAAGACAGAGGGGTAACATCAAGCAGCAATACGTCTTTAACGTCGCCCATCAAAACGCCGCCTTGAATAGCAGCACCCACAGCCACAACTTCATCAGGGTTTACGCCTTTATGAGGTTCACGGCCGAAAATTTCTTTAACTTTTTCTTGAACTTTCGGCATACGGGTCATACCGCCGACCAAAATAACTTCACTAATGTCGCTGGCTTTCAAACCGGCATCGGCCAAAGCTTTCTGGCAAGGAATAGCGGTTTTTTCAATCAAATCGTCAACCAAAGATTCCAATTTAGCGCGGGTCAATTTGATGTTCAGGTGTTTAGGACCTGTTGAATCCGCAGTAATAAACGGCAAGTTAATTTCGGTTTGAGTTGTCGAAGACAATTCAATTTTAGCTTTTTCAGCAGCCTCTTTCAAACGTTGCAAAGCAAGTCTGTCGCCGCGCAAGTCAATGCCGTTGTCTTTTTTGAACTCATCGGCCAAATAGTTGACAATACGCTGGTCAAAGTCTTCGCCGCCCAAGAACGTATCGCCGTTTGTGGCTTTAACTTCAAACACGCCGTCGCCGATTTCCAAAATGGAAACATCGAATGTACCGCCGCCGAGGTCATATACAACGATTGTGCCGGAAGCTTTTTTATCCATACCGTAAGCCAAAGCAGCAGCTGTCGGCTCGTTGATGATACGCAGAACTTCCAATCCGGCGATTTTACCGGCGTCCTTAGTAGCCTGACGCTGTGAGTCATTGAAGTAAGCCGGAACCGTAATAACGGCTTTTTCTACTTTTTCGCCCAAATAGCTCTCGGCATATTCCTTGATTTTTTGCAAAACAATAGCGGAAATTTGCGACGGAGCATATTTTTGGCCTTTAACTTCTACCCAAGCATCGCCATTGTCGCCCGGAACAATTTTAAACGGACAATGTTCTTTAAATTTTTCTACTTCCGGCGAATCATAACGACGGCCAATCAATCTTTTAATAGCAAACAAGGTATTTTCCGGATTGGTAACAGCCTGACGTTTTGCCGGATAGCCAACCAAACGTTCTGTATCCGTAAAAGCAACCATAGACGGCGTTGTGCGCGCGCCTTCGGAGTTTTCCAAAACTTTTGCATCTTTACCTTCCATAACGGCAAAGCAAGAGTTTGTTGTACCGAGGTCAATACCTATAACTTTATTACTCATAATTTTAAATCCTCCTTTTTCATTTCTAAAAAAGTATATAGGGAGCGATTTTTGCCTATGCAAGTGCGCACAGAATTTTTTTGAAAAAATTTTAATAAAGTCGCTGAAAGTGAAAATATTAAAATCATTGCAATATTATAACAAGAAGTAAAATGTATACTTTTATTCTCCGTCATTACCGGACTTGTTCCGGTAATCTTGGTGCAACGAGTAACTAACCAAGTCAATAAATTTGCCATATTATTATATAAGTACCGGTTCAACCAAGATTGCCGGAACGGACTGTGCGTCATGTCCGGCAATGACGGGTGCTGGGATTTTAGGCATAGTATTTGTTGCAAGTTTTTGAATCGGATGTATCATCCTGGATCCTCTGCGAATGAGCTTACGCTCAAAGCAAAGGATGACGAGTCTGGTGTTTGTTGATGGGCGAGGTTTTAAATAGCGCTAAGCTCTCAGTGAGGCTAATACGCAAAAATTTATCAGCAAAAAATTGCAGATAGTAGTGTAGATAGCGTTAAAACACTAGTACAAAACTCTCAGAGGCTCGGATAATGAGGCTAACAAACAAACTAAAAAACAAACCAACTCCGTAAAGCAATGCGGATAATGGTGCAGATAAAGGCAACTCTAGTTCTGAAGAAAATCCTAGTGTACATAGTAGTACATGAATTTTCTGAATGAACGTAAGTTGCCTTTAGATGTGCCGTTAGACGC
>CAVGVF010000011.1:0-30372 GCA_963632615.1 uncultured Eubacteriales bacterium | reverse complement strand
TGATACAAAAGAAAAAAACAAGAATTCGGATACAGAAAAAACTGCCGCTGACGGCTGCGCACAGGACTCAGGATTCAATCCAACTTACGTACCGCCGGTAAAATTAAAAAAGCAAATTTTTGACATTCTAAAAAATCAATCACTGTCAATCTTAAAACAAATTTTTGCAGCAGCCGTCTTTGTTGCCGCGGTCTATACAGCAATACATTACTATTTCAGCGATTTACAGCTGCAAACAAAAAATATCATATTAACCGGCTGCATAATTTTGTCGGCTTTTACCGGATTCCGCGCGTTTCTGGCTATTTTTGCCGTTCTGCACACAATTCTAATCATTATTCGCAAATCAGACAAAGGCTTGTCTTTTGTAAAAACCAACAATGTTATTTATTGCATAAAGAAAGCAATTTCTATCAAAAACAGCCTGATAATTTTGCTTTTATCAGCCATTACATTATATACGCTGATAAATCTTATAGACAATATAAGCAATATTGATAAATTCAGCAGCGAATCCATTATAACACGTGGAATTAAACTGTATTCCGACAATATATTAAGCGTGACAATATATTTGTCAGTGCTGCTGTGCTGCATTTATGCATACGCAGTTATTTCACTTGAACTGGCAAAATATACCTGCCCGCATTGCCGCTCCGCTTTCAGTTATTTCTATAACAAAACCTATTACACCGAAGACGGCCATCACTATGAATACAATGTATATTACCGCGATTACTTAAAAAATGACGTCACGCAGTGCGAAGTCTGCGGCTATCAGACAATTTTAAGCTTTAGGCAAAAAGAACGCATTATCAATCGGCAATAGGCCTTAAAAACTTTTTTATTGACTTCAACGCATTAAATGTTTATAAAGAGAGCGAAAAAATACCGAGAGTCTGCATGGGGCAGGCTTTAAATAACTAATAATTAACCGGAGATTTTAAAATGAAAAGAACTTATCAGCCAAGCAAATTGGTACGTACACGCCGCCACGGCTTTAGAACTCGTATGGCAACAGTAAGCGGCCGCAAAGTATTAGCAGCCCGCAGAGCCAGAGGCCGTAAAAGAATTTCTGCTTAAAGTAGCAAAAATGAGTGAATTTCTGATTCTGAAAAAAAGAAAAGATTTTCTCAGAGCCGCCAAAGACATTACCATGGTTTCTAAAAACGTAATGTTACAGGCGGCTCGCCCTTTATCTGCCGATATTCCGGCAGAAGAAAGCCGTAAAGCGCGAATCGGGTTTACGGCTACTAAGCGTTTGGGCAAAGCCCATATCCGCAACCGCACTAAACGCCGTCTGCGCGCCGTGGTGCGTGAGATATATAAAAAATATGCCTTGGATAATGTAGATTATGTTTTAGTCGGGCGTTTTGACACTTGGTGCTGCCCTTATGCCGATTTGAAACGTGATGTTATCTGGACTTTCCGCAAAACCAACAAAATGATTCTGCAAGGGGATGAGAATGCTGAAAAAACTCCTCATTCTGCCGATTAAATTTTATCAGCTCTGCATTTCTCCGTGGTGTCCGGGCGTTTGCCGTTTTAGGCCGACCTGCTCGCAATATATGATTGAAGCCATACAAATCCACGGTGTTTGCAAAGGATTATATTTAGGCATAAAACGCATTTTGCGCTGCAATCCATGGGGCGGAAGCGGCTATGACCCCGTACCGCCGAAAGAAACGAAGCATAAGTCGCTATAATTGCTTGCCTTTTCAGCAATTTTATTTTAGATAGAAGAAGATTTGTTTAATGGGAGCTTACTATGTCAAGTGATGATTTCAAAAGTTTTATAACCGCCGTATTCTTGTCGGCCTTGGTAGTGCTTGGATTCAACTACTTCTTTCCGCAGCCTAAAGCTGAAACCGAAACAGCGGCAATAGAAGAAGCACAAACGCCGGTTGCCGAAGAAATACCTGAAGCAAATGACACCGCCGTAACAATTTATGCGCCGGTTGACGAAGTGCTTAAACAAGACGAACGCCTAAAAATCAGCAACGGTGTTATTAACGGCAGCATCCGTTTGAAAGGCGCCCGCTTTGATGAAATTCTGCTGGATAAATACAAATTAACTCTAGACGCCGACAGTCCGGATGTAGAGCTGCTGTCTCCGGCAAAAACCGAAAATGCTTATTATGCCGACTATGGCTGGCTTTCTACAGACAAAACTTTATTGCTCCCGAATAAAGACACGATGTGGACAGTTGCCGGCAATCAAGAATTGACACCAAATACACCGGTTACGCTGGTTTGGGAAAACGGGCAAGGCGTGAAATTTATGTATACCATCAGCCTTGACGACAACTATCTGTTTGACATTAAACAGACTGTAGAAAACAACAGCGGCCATGAAATCACAGTTTATCCGTATGGATTGTTCAGCAAAACAATCAATGATCCCATGCAAGGCCACAAATTAGAAGATAAGCGAAGAGGCGGCTACGCGGTGCATGAAGGATTTACCGGAATCATTGACGGCGATTTGAAAGAAATCAGATACAGCAAGCTTGATGCCGAAAAAGAGCCGGAAACCTTCGAAACCACCGGCGGCTGGGTATCTTTGACTGACAGATATTGGTTCAGCGCCTTTATCTTTAACGACACCTACAAAGCCAAAGTAACCTTACGCAAAACCAATGACAACACTTTCCAGCTGGATTTCAAAGGACTGCCTATGCAGATTCAGTCCGGCAGTTCGGCAAGCTTCAGCTCGCAAATGTATGCCGGAGCAAAAGAAATCAAGCTTTTGGATAAGTATTCCGACAGCATTAAAAAGTTTGACTTAAACGTTGACTTTGGCTGGTACTACTTTTTAACAAAACCATTCTTTTACATTTTGGACTATTTATATCATTTAATCGGCAATATGGGCTGGGCGATTTTGCTGTTTGCAGCGCTGCTGCGTCTGCTGATGTTCCCGATTGCCAACAAATCGTATGAAAGCATGTCTAAGATGAAGAAATTGCAGCCGAAAATGCAGGCTCTGCAAGAACTTTATAAAGATGATAAAATGGCTTTGCAGCGCGCCACTATGGAACTTTACAGCCGCGAAAAAGTTAATCCGGCTTCAGGCTGCCTGCCGCTGTTTATTCAAATTCCGATTTTCTTCTCGCTGTATAAAGTGCTGAATATCGCGATTGAAATCCGCCATGCTCCGTTTATCGGCTGGATTAAAGACTTGTCGGCTCCGGACCCGCTGACGATTTCCACCTGGGCGCATATTTACGTTCCGTCTTTGCTGGATATCGGCGTATGGCCGCTGATTTACGGCGCCACTATGTTCATTCAGCAAAAGCTGAACCCGGCTCCGGCCAACAAAGACCAAGCCCGCATGATGGCGATGATGCCGCTGATTTTTATGATTATGTTTGCGCATTTTGCCGTAGGTTTGGTGATTTATTGGACGCTCAGCAACATTTTGTCGGTTATCCAGCAAAAATATATCATGTATAAAAATGGTGTAAAATGAGCGAAAAATTTACTAAAGAAGAACTAACGGCAGCCGCTGCACAATTTACCCGCCCTTGCAATTTTGTAATCAGCGTAGCAAATTTGGTGCAGCTGCCGGAGTCTGATTTTGATGAAGTCGCTTTTGCCGGACGCTCTAACGTTGGAAAATCCAGTCTTATAAATGCGCTGTTTAATCAGACTAAGCTGGCGAAAACTTCCAGCACTCCGGGACGCACACAGCAGTTAAACTTTTTCAACTTTGACAATAAGCTGTATTTAGTAGACCTCCCGGGTTACGGCTATGCCAAAGCGCCGGAGAAATTAGTAAAGCAATGGCAGGTGGTGCTGAAAACCTATCTGCGCGGACGTCCGACTTTACGCCGTGTTTTTCTGCTGATAGATTCCCGCCACGGACTGAAAAAAGAAGACCGTGAGATTATGAAGCTGCTGGACGAATCGGCTGTTACCTATCAAGTTGTGCTGACTAAAATTGATAAAATCTCCGAAAAGGTTTTATCCTCTGTCAGCACGGCGATTGCTGAAGAATTAAAAAAGCATGCTGCTGCTATGCCGGAACCATTGGCTACCAGCTCCGAAAAGAAAATCGGCCTTGATATTCTCAAAGCCGAAATTTGCTCTTTTATGAAATAAATTCTAGGTTACTTCAGTAATGGCACGCGTGTTGCCCAAGCGGCAAATCTGCACTACATGCAATTTACGTTTCATTTCATCCAAAGTTTGTTCCACATTGACCGTACCCTGCGTAGAAGCTTGAATACGCTTAATAAATTGCAGATAAGCCTCTTGCGAGCTTTCGGCGTGGATGGTGGCAAAACAGTTATCGTGACCGGAACCCATCAGCTGCCAAATACCGCTGGCGTTACTGGTGGAGATTTCGCCTCCGATGATGGCATCCGGCGTAAAACGCACCACCAAGTCGATGATTTTTGAATAGTCCATTTCGTTGGCTTGGTCGGTACGGGACATTACCAAGTGAACGCGGTTCGGATGCGGCACAATCAATTCGCGCGTATCCTCAACCGTAATAATTCGCTTATGAATATCCAAAATTTTCAGCAAGTTATTCAAAAATGTAGTTTTACCGGTAGAGGTTGCACCGCTTACCAAAATATGCTCGCCGCGCTTAATATACAAAAGCAGGCGTTCGTAGGCGTCATCCGGCACCTTAATATCTTTCAGCGGATTTAATTTCTGCAATGCATGCCCTTGGCGCATACCATAATCTTCCAAACCGAAAGCCACGTCATCAGCATGCAGACGGATGGCCAAAGCCACGCCGCCGGTTAAATCTTCTTCATCATACATCACGTTACGGCCGCAAATAGCCGAAAAACGATGGTCGCCGGGGATAGTCGCATAAACCAGCGGCGATCCCTGCAGCGGGTCAAACATCAATTCATACGTATTTGCAATAATATACAGCAAATCAGTCAAATATTCTTTAGACAGCTTTTCATCTTTGTACATTACCCAAGGATAAGCTCTTTTACCGCGCATACGCAGCCAAATTTGCCCGGCACGGTTAATGGCAACTTCTTCCAGATTATCTTGCTTATACCAATATGACAATGGACGCAAAACAGATTCTAATACCGAAAAATCGCTCATTTTATCCTCCTATAACAAAGATGGAACATCATCATCTTCTGGCGTACTGATTGGCTCAGATTGCTGAATATTAGCCGGGACTCCGCCGTCTTGCTGCACCGTTCTCTGACGGCGAGCATTGTTATTGCTGCTCCGGCGAACACGGCCGCCGGTCGGGCGAATATCTTCTTCATATTCTCCGGAAGATGAGTAACCATTTCCACCGCTTCCATAACTTCCATCCGGATGATCTTGCGTCAAACCTGTCCCAAGATCTGCAGCTTTATCTTGAGCTTCAGCCTGCTTATATCTTTTTTCGCTGTTCAGCCACATATCTTGGTTAGCAAAGATAATAATACGCGTACCGGCCGGAATATACGTTACGGATTTGACCTTGGTTTTATCTTGAATGATATCGTCAAATATCTGATCCATCTGGTTCAAGAAGTTTTCACGGGCTTGCTTGGCAGCTTCACTTTTTGAATCAGAAGTTGATGTACCGTTTGATGAAGTGGTGCTGCCCTCTCCGGCTGCCATCATATATGCCGTAGCGCTTTCCATTGCCGTCATCAGCATCGGAGCCGTATATTTTTTAAGTAATTGTTTGTCCAAATAACCGATAGCACCGGCACGGCCTTGCGCATCCGCCGTTTGAGCATTGCCTAAATTAAACTGCGAACCATCCGGACGGATTAAGCGTTTCCATGAAATACCTATCTTTACGGCACCTCCGCTACTACCGCTGCCGAAACCGCCGCTGCCGCCGCCACCTCCTCCGATAGAGCCTATAACACGGGAACCGGCCGGAATAATGATGTTGCGCCCTTCTTCCGAATATACATTACGTTCCACAATAGCTGTGACAGGAATTCCCGAGCTGAAGCCTTCGGATGCATAAACCGAACGAGCTAAAACAGCTGGAATAGGCTTATCTTCCAAAATCATTTCGCTCATATCAACGCGCCAAGTAGAAATTGTTCGGTTAGAACCCGGCCAGTCATCTTCTTCATAACCGGTAAAAACAGATGACTTAGTACCTGATGATATAGAACCGAAAGCTATATCGCCACGGCGCCTGCTCTGTTGCGTTCTTAAATCCGCCGCCAGCTGAGGATTATATTTTTCACCCGGCCCGTAACCTCCGCCAGGGCCTAATGAGTTTGGCTTGCTGCCGATACCGTAAGCATTGCCGCTGCCGAAAGTTCCAGCCGGAACAAACATATTTTTTGCAGACGAATTTTTAATTTCTTCTACACCGATAGGATTATATTTCATATCGACAATCATACCTTCAGGCGTTCTGTAGCCTATCTGATTGCCGTTTTCGTCATATACTTTATTATCATCATAAATACTGCCAAGAATATCTCCGTCAGGATTTAAGGCGATACCGATTACGCGGCGGCTGAATCCGCCTTTTGCAGACGCCTGCTCGCCTTGCGGCTCCATCGGCTTTTCTTCTTGAATCTGCACTTTTTTATAGTCTGCCCAGTCTTGTTTACTGTTTCCGGCTGAATTTTCCGCATTAGAAACCTGATAATACTGCAGCGGATAAGCTTTGGCAATTTCATCTCCGCTTACATTGCGGATAATACCGCCTTCGGCCAAATAACCGATATTTTGGTTTTTATAGTCCAGAACATTGCCGTCAAGCTGCAGCTCTCCGACTGTATTATTGCTGGCATCGCGCACTGTATAATCACGGTTTCCGCGGGCAACAACCTGTCCGGTTTTATCAACTACAAAGCCTTTATCCATTCTCCCCAAACGGCTGCCGGAAGTGTTCAAAATTGTGCCGTCTTTCATAATATAACCGTAAACGATAAAATCTTCATTATAGACATACCAATCAAACAAGGCAAAACCGATTTCTTCGCCGCCCTGCTGAACGCTGCCGTCAAAGTTAATCTGCCCGACATTTTCGCCTTTGGCATTTGTAACTTGTCCTGAGTTTTGCACCATACCCAAAAACGTATTGTCGTTTTTAAAGGCGATTTTATAGCGCATAGCATTACCGATTACCTTTTTAGATTTGGAAACAGCATTGCCGTTAGGCTGAACCGCACCTAAAATTTGATTGTTATTATCAGCAATGCTGCCGTTTTCCAGAATCTGCCCGATAATATTATTATCAAAATCAATAACCGGGTTTGGCGTTATAATACCATATTGCCATTGATTGTCGGCATCCAGTATGATTCCTTTTCGGTTTATGCACCCCAGATTTTTGCCGTCAAAATCAATACCGCTGCCGGAGTTTGAGATTCCGGCATAGTTGCCGTCAAAATCAACCAAACCTTTATCCAAAACCGCATAGCCGATATAGGAGCCGACATCGGATAAAGCCTGTCCGTTCGGCAATATATGTCCCATAGCCACACCGCGGCTGTTTATAACTTCTCCGCGGCCGTTCATAACCCCGATTGCCGCACACTTATCATTATTAACAGCCGTAAACGGCAGCAGCTTGCCGGTTACGGAATTATTGTTATCGCTGACATAGCCGCCATAAATAACCTGCCCGTACTTTGCACCGTTCAAATCTTGAACATTGCCTTCAGAATCCGCATAACCTAACAAATCGCCGTTTGTTCCGACAGCCACGATATTATCTCCGGCATAACCGCGCAAAGGCATAAGGTTTTGAGAAATACCTCCGGCAGAATCAACCACATAATTTCCCGGTACAACCTTATAGGCGACATCTCCGTTTGCCCCAAGGATAATATTATTGGTTGTCAAATACCCCAGATTCTGCCCCTTAAAACCCAGAGCATACAGCACATCAAACATAGATCCGACATAACCGTTTTTCCCCAGCAGAATACCGTTCATATTGAGCTTAACATCCGGCATTTCGCGATAAAGGCTGCCATTAGGCGTAACATACGAATAAACCTGCCCTTCCAAACCATAAACCGGAAGAAGCCGGCGGCTGCTGCCGTTCAGTTTATTATCAGATGTAAACATATAGCCGAACGGAGAAACTTTGCGCTTATCGGCGCCGTCCATAACAGAAGCGTCTATTTCAGCTGCCCCCAAAGCTTTATCCGACCCCGACAAAGCTATGCGGTCTTTTACCAAACCGCCGGCCAGCATTCCGTTGCTGTCAAAAGCCAAAGCTCCGTGCATACGTCCCATAATTCCG
Organism: uncultured Eubacteriales bacterium; assembly: GCA_963632615.1. Taxonomy (GTDB): domain Bacteria; phylum Pseudomonadota; class Alphaproteobacteria; order RF32; family CAG-239; genus RUG410. The sequence continues at coordinate 22,163 of CAVGVF010000011.1, read as the reverse complement.
CCTTTCTGCGAAATATACGTACCGTTGCTCATACTTTGTCCGCTCAGCTGTCCCAAAGCATCAAACACCGGTCCGGCTTGCGTCAGCTGTCCGATTTTTTGATTGTCTTTGTTATAGATATAGCCTCTTGCTCCTACCCGGCCGATAATTTCCGTTTCTCCGGCAATCAAACCCTTTGGCAAAACGCGCCCCAGATAATTGCCTTTATTATCATTGGCGGTTGCCGCTAAAGAAACAGAAAAGCCGATTACTTTATTGTCCTTGCTGACAATACTGCCGTCAGCACGGTAACGGCCGACCTCTTCAACACCGTTTACCACAACGCCGTTATATGTAATCACACCCAAATAACGTCCGCTCAAGTCAAACGCATAGCCCGTACGCACTACCCGCCCGATTATGCCTTTATTTGCGACATATACATATTCATTGGCGTGAACATTGCCGATTTCCTTGCCTTCAAAGTCTATAACCTTACCGGAAGGAGCTATGCTGCCGATAAATTCCCCATCCAGAGAAACAACCATTTTTGACGACATTAAACGGCCGTCCAAGCTATAGTCATCCACTGTTTTTTTGTAGGCATAGCCGTTGGCCGAAACAAAACCGATTTCCGTTCCATCCAAGTTGGTATATGTTCCGGCGCCGGTCAAGCGTCCGACAGTAGCGCCGTCAGCAGAATAGACCAAGCCCGGGAACAAAATAGAACCGACAACCTTATATTGATTATCAACAACCAAACCGTTAGGCAAAGCCCGTCCCTGAGGCTTGCCGGTCACACTGCGAACCACACCATCGCTGTTGATTTTGCCGAGCGGTCGGTTATCCATACCTATAGCCACACCCTGAGGCACAACACCACCGATAATTTCATTATCATTATCAACAATCAAGCTGTCCGCCGTGATATAGCCGATGTTTTCGCCGTCAGCGTTAATAACCATACCGGTAGAAATTACCTGTCCTATAACATTGCCGTTAAAATCGATAGCCGTAATCTCGGCAGCTGCGGCAGAATAAACTTTGCACCACATAACCGCTGCCGTCAGGATAACTAATTTAAGATATTTTTTTATTAAAACAAAACCCATTAGTTCCTCCGATTTTTTGCAACTTCCGGCAATAAATAGCCTGCAACATTTTTATCAGCATCAATAAACGAACCATTGCTCTTCATAAAGCCTATTTCTTTATTTATGTTTTCAACAACCTTGCCATTGGCGGCCAAGCGTCCGGCATAATCGCCGTTATTAGAAAGCACGGTGTTTCCAATATTATAAACATGCCCCAATATATTGTTTTGATTATCCACCGCCAAACCATCGGTCAACAGCCTGCCGATAACGCTGCCGCTGCGGTAAACCTTACCATCAAAGCCGACAAATCCTTTTACTTTATCATCATTGCCTATCACAATATCGCCGCTGATAACTTCGCCTAACAGCCGCCCTTCCGAGCTGACGACTTTGCCATCGGCCATAACATTGCCGGAAATAACTTTCTGCACATTCATAAACCGACCGTCCGGCAAAATCTCGCCGATAATATGCCCGCCGAAATCAATGACCAATCCCTTAGGCATTGCCGAAATATTGTTGTTTGTAACTCCTCCCGGCAGCAATGCGGCTATTTCCGTGTTATCCGCGCTGACAACAACGCCATGCGCATTTGAATATCCGATATAGCTGCCGAACAAATCAACCATCGCCGCTTCCGGCAAAACCTCGCCGACTAAATGTCCGTCACGTACAATATGCCCGTCCGGAATAATTCTGCCGGTTATATCGCCGCGCCGGTACGGATTGCCGTCGCCGTCTTCATTGTCATCTTCCAGCTCAACCACATCGCCTGAAGCCACAACATAGCCTAAATAAGCTCCGTTATAGCCGCGCACGCCGCCTTGGTGTACAATTCCGCCCAGCTGGCGTCCGGTTTCGTCAAAGAAACGGCCTTTAGCATCGGCTTTACCGATAATGCTGCCGGTTGTGCTGATAATATTCAAATCATAGTTAATAAAGCCCAGTGGCTGACCGTCCATATCCACGACATATCCGGTTTCCAAGAATTTACCCGGAGTTTCGCCGTATAACCCGAGACCGGCACCCTTGATTCTATCCACGACTTCTCCCTCTGCGTCATAAACATTGCCGTCCGGAAACAGATGCCCCATAATATTGCCCTGCGCATCTATCAGCACATTAACTTCCGGCGCGGCAAAACCGATGATTTTATTGTTTCGGTTTGCAATTAAATTATGCAAAAACAATCTGGCCGCGCTTTGCCCCGGTATAGAAATTTTACCGTTTTTATCAAACGTGCCCAAAAGCTTTCCGTTAAAATCATAGGCATAATAAGCATTAGACGTTTTGCCTAAATAAGCCATATCTTTATCAAAAACTTCGCCGTTGTGATTAACGCAGCCGATAACATCATTGCCTTTGCCGCGCAAAGTGCCGTTTTCTTCCAGAACACCCAAGCTTTGCCACTCCGTAGACATAACAACCCGCGGTTTAACAATGTGCCCTTTAATCTGCGGTTTTTCCAAATCTAAAACCGAACCATCCGGATTCAGGCAGCCGACTTCTTTATTATAGCTGTCGCGGACATAACCATCAGCATTGGCTTCGCCGATATAATTGCATTCATCGTCATAAACGCTTCCGGTTTCAATAATTTTACCGGCAAACTGCCCTTCATCCGTCCAAGCCGTGCCATCGGCATAAATTTTTATGGATGTTTCCACTCCATCATGGCGGACAATGCCGTCTCTATCCAAGCGATATCCATAATTGCAGCCCCAGTTGGCAATATATCCGGAATGAATGCCGCGAGCAATGATTTTAGCTCCGCTTTTATCTGTAACCAATCCGCTCGGGCGCATTTTTCCCACAACTTTATTTTGGCTGATAATTTCGCCGCGGTTATTCAGCTCGCCCAAAACTTTTCCGTCCGGAGTTATCGGCAGCAGCATTTTATCCAGCAATGAACCTATTTTTTGAATACCGTAAGCTCGAATATTACCGTCTTTATCGGCAATACCGATAATTTTTCCATTTTTATCATAGGCTACGTTTTTACTGTTTACCCAACCCATTATATTGCCGTTTTTATCCAGCGCCAAATTGGCTTTTTCGCCGACACGCCCGATTATATTGCCGTTGGCGTCAATCACATTGCCGTTTTCATCAACCCGGCCGATTATATTGCCGTTAAAGTCGCGGACATTGCCGTCTTCATCCACATAACCGATGACATTGCCGTTTTCATCATAAACTAATTGGATAGCCGCACCTTTTTTACCGACAATCGGATGTTCGGTTTCTTCTTTAACGGTCTGCACTGCGTTGCCGTTTTTATCAACCCTGCCGATAACTTTGCCGGTCATATCATGCACAGTGCCGTTTTCATCCACATAGCCGATGACATTGCCGTTTTCATCATAAACCAGCTTTCGGTATTCTCCGGCACGCCCGATAATATTGCCGTTTTCATCAACAATATTGCCGTTTTCATCCACATGCCCAATGACATTGCCGTTAAAGTCATACACGGTTCCGTCATCATCGATATAGCCGATAACATTGCCGTCTTTGTCATAAGCCAAACGCTTTTCGGAGCCGACTTTACCGATATTTTCGGTAATCATCTTATCGCCGATAATATTGCCGTCTTTATCAATGTAGCCGATAATATCGTCATTATTATGCACAATGCCGTCTTCATCAATATAGCCGATGGCATTGCCGTTTTCATCCACGGCCAAATCTTTCCAGTCTTTGCCGACATGCCCGATTATATTGCCGTTGGCGTCAATCACATTGCCGTTTTCATCAACTTTGCCGATTATATTGCCGTTAAAGTCGCGGACATTGCCGTCTTCATCCACATAGCCGATGACATTGCCGTTTTCATCATAAACCAGCTGGGCTGTAGAACCGCGCGTACCGACCTTTTGCTTTTGGAAAACATTGCCGTTTTCATCCGTAAACCCGACGACATCGCCGTTTTCATCCACTACTTCGCCGTTAGGCATCACAACACCCAGGCGGTTGCCGTCCTCATCCAACGCAACATCGCCTGACTTAGCGACATGACCGATGATATTGCCGTTTTTATCAATTACATTGCCGTTTTCATCAACCCGGCCAATCACATTGCCGTCCAAATCAACAACCGTGCCGTCTTCAAGCACACGGCCGATAATATTGCCGTTTTCGTCATAAACATAGCCGATATCAACAGCCTTGCCGACAACTTTGCCGCTTTCGCCGATGATTGTACCGTCCGACATCATAATGCCCATGGTTTTACCGTCATTGTCATGAGCCACTCCGGCCGCATCGACATAACCGGTGACATTGCCGTTTTCATCCATAACCAATTTGCCGGTTGAAGCAACACCGATAATATTTCCTTCTTTATCCACCGTCATACCGTCAGCATTCACGCGGCCGATTTCATTGCCGTTTTGGTCGCGGATAATTCCGTCTTCTCCGATAACGCCGATAACCCGTCCATCCGGTCCCACGGCATAGCGAACCTGTCCGTTTGTCTGCAAATCAGCCTGCGGAGCCGCTGCCCCGCCGCCGGAACCTTCGCAGAAGTTGCAGTCTTCTTTATGAACGGCGCTTCCGTATACCGGAACTTCATCATGCTTGGCATTGCTGTCCGAAACATTCGTTTCCCGCCAGGTAACTTTGAAATTATTCTGCACATTGGCGGCAATGGTCGGTTTCCACCTCATCGTAACATTACAAGTGATTTTACCGCGCAGCTCTTTATCTTTACAGTCGGATTCAAATCCAAAGCCTTCAAAGGCGGCTTCTTCCAAATCCACCGAAATAATCTTGATAGCGCTTTTGCCGTTTGTGCCGATAGTCAAAACGTTGGTGGCGTCATTGCCCAAAACAACCTGCCCCATGTTAATCGGGTTAGGCGTCAGAGTAATCGGACGTTCCACTTCATCGCCTTCGTCAAATTCAATCTCGGCTTCATTATTGGTATTGGCATTCATTCCCAAATCAGACTCGGCATCAATAGTGTCTTCCACCTCATAATGCTGTTCCTCTTCCGGAGTTTCGGCTGTCAGCAGCATCAGTCCGAACAAAAACACCAACAGGGTTATTATACCGACAATTAAAATAATCCTATTTGTTTTGCGGACATACCTATCCGAATGTGTCAATACTTCTTTAGCCATTTTTTTACTTTACTGAACTCTCACTACACTGCAAAAAATACCGCTGCGGCCAAGCTGGCTGCAAACATTATCGCCGCTTTCCAAGCTTTTAACCGGTCCTACCCTCAAGTGGAACAACTCCTTGCCTTGGCCGTCCGCCGGAGCGTCTACCGAATAAAACGGTTCATATCCGCCCAGCAGCGAAGAATAGCGTCCGGATAAGTCTTTCCACAAATTTTCCAGATTATTGACGTTAGAATCCGTTCCCAATTCAATAGACAGATTTTCTCCTTTCTGCCCGATAAAGGCGCTGCCGTACTTATATTTTGGATATGCACTTTTACTGTTGCATTCCACCATTGTCGGCAAACAATCTACTCCGGCCGCCGCGACACCGCCGGCACTACCGGTTTCGCCCATACCGACGCCGGACATTCCGCCGCCGGAAGCAGGGTCTGCATTAGCATAATTAGGAACAGAAATCATCCCGTTCATACTTCCGCCGGCAGCTGAACTGCTGTTGATACCGCCGGCATTCATTGCACCGCCGTTACCGGCTCCGGAAACAGAGCTTCCGGCTCCCGCACCTGCTGCACCGCCTGCTGCTCCGCCGGCCGCACCGCCGGCGCTGCCGGTTTTGCCGCCCGGAATAGCCGGAGCAATATCCCAATCATTTTGATCATCGGCATACGAAACATATTGCAAGCCTTCTTCATCCGAACGGCGCAATTTCAAGCAAACCATACGCTTGCCGCTGCGCATAACCATATCGCCGATGCCTTCAACAATAATCAGCCGGTTATTCGGCCCTTTGGTTCGGAAACCGACCGGAGTTTCTACTCTTTCAACAATCAATGTCACAATCGGGCGCTGAATCATATTCAAAGCTTTTTCGCCCAAGTCGATATAAGTGAAAATATCATCTCTCCAAACCCGCTCCGGAGCAATTACCACGTCATCCGGGTTCGGCACATAAATTTCTATGTCAAATCTGAATTTTGTCGGGTCGATAGGGATATTTTTCAGCCAATCTTCTTTCAAAAAACGTCTGGTATACGTTGCATCAGCGGTTTTGGAATCGCGGAAAGCTGAAGTCGAACCGCCTTTTACCACACCCGAGCCGCTACTGGGACTGCCTCCCGACGGATTATTTCCGCCGACAATATCAATATCAATAATGGCATTGGTTAAACGTTCGGTGTTTACGCCTTCGCTTTTGATATAAAACACATAATTGTTGCCGGAACGTCCTTTGATAACCACGTTGCTGTCAACTCCGACTCTGCCGTTTTGAGGAAACAGTATAACCGAGTTGCCATAGATTTTTCCGTTAAACGAACCTGTATCGCCAAAAAGCACTTCTTCAATCAATTCCCATTCCGGAAAGTTTATCATTGTAATCATACCTTCACGGACACGAATCGGCAGCACCAAATCCGGCGACCAATAATATTTTGAATAAGCCGGCCTTGTCTGTCCTTCGCCCAAATTCTGCAGCGGATCAAGCCAAGCATTCTGCGTCATGCCCAAACTTCCGCCAATACCGGCATAATCCAAGTTCATAGCCTGGTAGTTGCCCTGCGATTGGTCGGCATACTGATCCAAAGAATCGGTATCTTCCAGCAAACCATCGGCCACACACACTTCCGAACCGATAAATAAACTTATCAAAACTGTCCATTTAGCTAAATTTTTCATATTTTTTTCCTTAAATGGGTTAATCTTTCAACTGCTTTGTTCCATACGAAATAACTTTGAAACCAACCGGGTTTTTCAAACGTTCTTTATATTGAACGCGCCGCAGCTGATATTGAATTTTCAGGCTTGCCCGATAGCGGATGGTTTTCGGCTTATACGATGTCGGCAGATAATAGTCCACGCTGTATTCCACCTGCCAGGTTTTGTCTTCAATTTCATTCACGGTCAAAATTTTTACCGAACTGGTTAAACCGTCCTGTTTCATGCGCTGCATCAATTTGCGGCCGGTATTTTTCAAAAAGTCCTGATACACAATAGAAGATGACATTTCCTGCAAATCGCCGCCGTTCTGCCAACGGGATTCCATTTCTTCTACATCGCTCAGCAAAGTCGTGCGCAGCAAAATATATTCGCGCACAAAGGTTTCGGTAATTGATTTTTCCGAATCCATATTGCGCGTATACGGAATAATGCGGTACACCTGCTCTTCTTTACTGCTCAAGGTCAGCAAATACGGCTCCACCCGATAAATCGGCAAAATATTGGCAATGGTTAAAAGCAAAATCAAATTGCAGCAAAGGCTGATGGCTGTAACCACTGCAAACGCGCGCGCTGTCCACAAATATCTTTTTTCGCTGGCATTAACCACCAAACTGTCTTCGTTGCGGTTAATGCGGCGCATCCCCGGACGCACGCCGGGGCGAGCCTGCGAGCCGGATCTCAGCAGTTTTTGCTGCGTATTATTTGTTCCCAGTTGGTCAGCCATTTTTCAGTATCTTTCCTTTAAATTGTTTCAAAAAACCAATCCGGCACGTTTTTGATTACCTCAACCTGCATGCAGGCGCACGGCGATAACTTTAATTCGTTGATATCTTTACCGGGGCCGACAGCTTCCGGTTCATAATATGAGCCAAACAAGCTGCAAGCAGACAAAACCAGCAGCAAACCCATAATCAATAAAGTTTTTTTAGACATTTCAGCCTCTTTTTTTATTTTGTTACATTTTGGCATAGAATCGGCTACACCAAAGGATAATACGCGACTGCAGGCTTTTTGCGGCAAGCAGAGGATACTCCTTTGGGTATTATACTAAAATAAAAAGATTAAAATTGATTAAACAAAAACTATTCTCTAATCTCATCCTGGTTATATTTCATCACCGTAAAACCAAGCGGATTTATCAAACGGGCAAAAACCGTGCGCCGCTCCGGAATAAAGCGCGGAGTAACCGATGCCCGCATTTTTGTTTTTTTCAGCGTCAAGGCGCCGCCTTTGCTGGTGCGGGAGCGCGACAGATTATAGATTGTAAAGTTCACAATCCAAGCCGGACTGTTTTCACTGATTTTGTGAATGCTGTCAATACGGACTTCGCTGGAATATTCGTTGTCAAACATTGAAGAAATATTATCAATATGCTCGCCCACAAACTCATGATAAACCCTTGGGGCGGACAAATAAGCGATAATGCCGCCGGGTCCCCAGCGCGTGCGCATTTCCTGCTCATCGTTAATCACAGTGTTGCGGACAATCACATATTGCCGCACAAACAGCTCGGTCATTTGCTTGAGCGACGGCATTTTGTTGGTTATCGGCTCATAGCGCACCATGGTTTCGGAATCGTTTTGGCTGATAATCAGCAGCGGTTCCACGATAATCTCCGGCGCCAGCCTGAAAATTACCAGCGATGCGCTCAAGAACAGCCCCAGCGAAAGCACGGCGCAGATAACAACCAGCCGCGACAGCCACCTGAAATAGATTTCTTTCATGGAGTTGTTATTGATTTTGTCGTCGGTAATATATTGCAGCTTCACGTCTTCTTGCGGCGCTTTGTTATTATCCGTCAGCAATTTTCGTACGGCGATTTTACCAAGTTCCAATTCTATTCCTCCTCAAAATCAGTACGGGTACACGGCGCAATACGGCGGACGCAGGCTTTCCATCTGCTTATTGAAGCTCTGGTTGCTTTCGTCTTCATAAGTATCCGTAACAGCCTGATCGGCGGCGGAATTTTTGATTTTTTCTTCCAAATCCGTCAAATCTTCTTCGCCGGTTATTTGAGCCTGTTCTTCGCTGTCTTTTTCCAAGACTTGCTTGGCATGCATCAGTTTTTCTTTATTGGTGACAATAAGATTGGTTTCGCCGTCTATGGCTGCGATTTTATCGCCTAAAGTACGCACATTATTGTTTTTAACTTCTTCTAGTTTATCCATAGCCAACTCATAGTCAGCCTTTTTGCTCAAATCGAAATCCGAGCTAAGAAGATACTCAGAACCCTTAACAAGCTGCCCAAACATATCCTGCAGCTGCTCGCGCAGTCCGTCAACCTGTTGCTGCTGCAAATTCAAGGCGTCTTCGGCTTTTTTCAAAACCACGACATTATCCAGATAATCGCCGAATTGGTTATGCTCCATCAAAAAGCGGGAATATCTGAAATAGTTGCGGCTTTGGTTGTCATCAGTATCAATTTTATCTGATTTTTTGATGTTATAAATCGCCTTTTGCAAACCGCGGTTAAAGGTCAAACGGCCGGCTTTTTCTATTTTCAGCGGTCCCACGATTTTGAGCCCTACCACATAGTCCATAATCTGTCCCAGTTCGCTGGTCTGTTTCCAGCTCTTGGTATCAACCGTACCGCTGACAGAAATATCTACGCCGGCTTCTTTATCTTTACCATCCTTAATGGTTGTGCACTCGTTATCAGTATCAGAGGAGGCATAAGCATAGCCGTCCTCAGTCGCCGTGATTGACTTGCCGTCGGCTTTGCACGGATAAATACCGGAACCGGCCAGCGTGCCGACATTATCGCCGTAGCTGTGGAATAACTTGTCAAAATCCAATTCCGTTTCAGAATACGGCAGGTAAGACAAAATTGTATTCCAAATTTTCGGAAGCTCCAAGCCGCTCAAAGTCAAACTCGGGCCAACCAAAGTAATTTCTTCATTAGATTCCGGATTGCTGTCAATATCGCCGCCTTTCATATATTTCAGCACGGCGTCATAGTCATCCGTATCAAAATGGAATACTTCGCGCAGCGGCGCAGAGCTGAAATCTATAGCCGATTTCGGAGTCATAAAGTCACGCTCAGCCGAAGCACTGTTTCTGCTGACATAATTTTCACTGTCGCCAACATCGCTTTTTCCGTTGGTGGCTACTGAGTTCAGCATTTCTTTATAAAATGAAATAAACCCGCCGAAATCAACTCCTTCTACTATCAGAACCGGAGGCACCAAAGGCATATTTGACAGCCAATCTAAAAGCTCATTATGCGGATTACGCACAGAACCTGCCCAGCCGGCCTCAGAAAAGATAATATCGCCGGAATTTTCTATACCCAATCCAACACTGGCAATTTTCTCATTCGCCTGACTTTTAGCGTTGTCTAACAAGGTTTGGGCAATGCCCATTTCCGGAGCAAGCACCTCAACAGCAGCAACTTTCTGCAAAAATTCTTTCTTTGCCACAAAATAAGCGCTGGCCGCATCGTCAATAGACTGCTTGTAAGAATCTTTGGCGTCATCATAAGCCAAAACAAAATCAGCCTTGGCCTGATAGATTTTCCGGTCAATCTCTTCCAAATCAGCCCGATATTTATCCAGCTGTTTCTGCAGCTTTTCGGCCGACAATTCCAAACTGTCAGCTTCGGTTTCTGCTTTATCTTTCTGTTCGGCATTTTCATCAATATTATCATTAAAACCGATACTCTGCGGATAAACTTTTTCGGAGCGCTCCAATTCCTGCCCCTTAACCAGCGCATCTTTGGAATCCTGCATTTCGGAATCCGCATCGCTGATATCCGAATTGGCTTTGTTCAACTTATCCTGCACTTCGCTGTATTCCTGGCTGATTTTATCCATTTGGGCATAAATCGCCGGTTTTTGGCTTTTCAAAGTTTCGACCTGACTTTTATATCCGTCAACCAAACCTTGCAAAGCTGTCTTAGAAGCGGCAATAACCGTTTCCAGCTGCACTCGGCTTGGCGGCGTGCCCACGCCATTCAGCCCTTGAATTTGATCAGCCGCATCTTTGCGTTGTTTTTCAGCTGACAAAATAACCCGTCCGGCAGCATCTTTAATATCTTTATACGGATAAGCACCATTGATAGCCATAGAAGCGCTGTACAGCTCGCCCACAAACGCTTCCAACTCAACATAGCCTATCATATGGCTATATTTCATCGAAAGATATTCGCGGTAGAAAAAGCGCTGGTCGTTCCAAAGCGAAATACGTCCTGACCTTGTGCCAAAGTTTGTGCTGCCGCCGACAAATTCGCCGTTCAGCATCTGCGAAGTCTGTTTGCCCAGCTCCCAGTTAGCCAGTGCGTCAATACGGGCTTGGGCATACATATCTTCTTCCATAGACGGAGTTTTATAGGTTTTGACATTGGTGCCTTTATTATCGCTTTTATAGCTTTTATCGGCGGCGGCTTTCATCTGCTTGTTGTCCAGCAAACCGTTTTGACTCAAATCTGTGTTCTGCGACATATAAATTGTTTCATTCTGCGGATCTTCCCCGTCATCATCCGCATCTTCGCCGTCTTCATAGGCCTCCGTTTCTTTGTCGGCCAATTTTTGCAGCGCCGTGTCAGACAAGGCTTTCAGCCAGCCCCAGATACCCGATACTTTCGAGGATAAATCGTTATAGGATATCACATAGCATTTTTTAGAGCTATCATCCGGGCAGGCCACATCATATTCGCCGATACTGTCGGTTTTATCATCAAATTCCTTTTCCGGCGAATAATGGCACTGATATTTGTGATTGAAGCGAACGCAATTCATACCAAACCAAGCGGCATTATCCTTATAGTAATTGCCGATATAGCGGTTCACACAATCTTCGGATGTTTCCAGATTGTCCCGCGCCTGCTCGTAATAAGCCTTAAAATTGTTATAAGTTTCAAAAACATGGCGGTATTGCGGCAAAGACTGCTTAAAGTTATGCGCGCGCAAAGCGTTGTCCAGCGCCGTTTTAGCCTCGGATATTTTTACCATGCTGCTATATTCTTTTTCTTTGCCTTCCAGCGGAGACGGCACGCCGGCGTCATCCAAGGTGTCATATTTAGATTCTATTTTTTTATCCACTGAAGCGTTCATAATCACGGTCATGCTGCTTGCCGACGCCACGCGGTAGGCCGGTGCCTGACGGATATCCTGCAGATAGCTTTGCTTTTCGCCGCCGGAGCTGTCGGAATCGCTGTCATCAGATTCATTATCTTCTTTAAATTCACGGACTTTAGCCAAACTGTTAATACCGCGGACGGCGTTATACTGAGCGTTCATTGCGCTCAAAAATTCGTTATAACGCATAATTTTGTCATAGATGCGTCCTGCCGTTAGGGCATTGCGCCAAATACAAACCTTGTCTTCGGTGCCGTCCTGCTGGCAATTATACTGCTCCATGCCCTGCTCGCTGCAATCTTCGCCGGCTACCAGGCATTTTTCTATGTTATCCAGCTCGGCCAGCATGGTGCGGAGCTCTTTGTTCATCTCGCGCGCCGTGATATACATTTCCAGCGTGGTGTCCATAGTCAGCTGGCGGCCGTGTTCCAAATAGTTGCGCTTGTCGGTGTTGTTTTTGGACGGATATTGCAAAAACAGCGTGATAAAGGCCTCTTTTACCAATTCCATATCCTTGATATCGGCAGCCACGGTTAAAGAGCTGTCTTCAATCAAACGGGATGCTGTGATAACCTTTTTTTTCTGCAATTTTTTCTTCAGCAGCTTTTGAAACTTGCTTTTGCCTAAATCAATAGCATATTTTTGCAGCATTTGCGTGGCTTGCTTGATTAAGTTTGCGCCTTCAAGCTTTTGCTTCATTTCATTAACCTGCTGCGCCGTGGTCAGCAAAGTGCTGATAGCCTCCGGAGTGCATTGGAAACAAATCTGCGGTGCAAACGGCAGCAGCGGCGTGTAATCCGGCCACATTGACGCCCGCGCGGCCTGAGTGAACAAAACACTGCTGCAAACTAAAAATATACCTAAAATTTTTCTCATTGTTCTGCTCCTCATTAAAAACCGGTAAATTTATTCAAACCTTGCTGTATACCGCTGTTGACCTTGTCTTTGATTTTATCTTTCAAGCTCTTTTTCTTGTCAACATAGTCGTCAAAGTTAAACTTGGTAAAATCTTTTTCATAGTCCACCAATTTATATTTGTCATTCCACAAGTTTATATCCGACATGGTGTTGAATCTGATTTCAGCCAGCAGCATTTCGGTATAGCGCGCCGCAACCTTGGCATTTTGGATGTCGGCGCCGATTTTCATCGACATACCGCCGAAAATACCGTCCGGCCCTTTGACTTCGGTTTTGCCGTCAGTGTCGGTGCCACCGGCCACGCGGGTTAAATAAGCCGTTGAACTGTCGGAAATATTTTTGCCTTTTGCCGTACCGATTATCAGCACGCGCATCAGATTTTGCAGCGCCTTATAATATTCGGCGCGGCGTTTGTTTTTGACACGGAGAATGTTTTCGGATGTAGCCGGCTCAAATTTGGCCAGGAAAAAGGCCTGATAGTCCGCACCGTACATTTCTTCAACCTCTTTGGTTTCCTCGTCTTCGTCAGCCTCTTCAAACAAATCGCCCAATTCCTTGCCGTCACCGATTTTGATGTCAAACAAAGCATCGGTAGCCTTATCCAGTTTAAGCTTCATCTGCTCTTCATCCAGCTGCTTGCTCCAGCCGGCAACCGTTTCGGCTTTGCTTTTTATATCTTTTTCCAGACTTTCGGCTTTGGCATCGGTTTTAGCCTTTTCAGCGATCAAAGCGGCGTGCTGCTCTTCCAAATCGGCAATTTGGCGCACAATTTCATCTCTTGTATCCGGATCTTCTTTGACTTCGTCCGTTTCCAATTTTAATTTCAATATCATAATATCTTGGTTGATATCTTTTTCTTTATTGGCACGCTCGGTAGCCAAAGCAGCCTTATAGTCGGCCAGCGCATTGTTTGCCGTCTGCAAATCCAGTTTGGCGTTAGCATATTTTTGGGTTGTCTCTTTAATGCTGTTTTTCAAAATATTGCGGACATCCAAATTGCCGGACATAACCTGCGATTTTACATTATCTATAATGCTGCCGGAATCTTTTTCAAACTGATCTTTCAGCATACTGTAAAGCGCATTGCCCTCTTTTCGGCAGATTTTTACGCCGTTTGACTCACGGCAGCCGCCTCTCATAACTTTATCTTCCAAATCCGACATGGCTTTATTATATTTTTCTGCCACTTTCTTGGCGATTTTTTCAACACGCGTGCTGACACCTTCGGCCGGAGCGAAAAAGTCCAGCTTAGAAATAGCAGCCGCCCGCGGACTGTAGAGAACAGCGCTCAATAACATCAGAGCAAGGATTTGTTTAGAAATATGTTTCATGATTTGTTCCTTTCCCTATATTATTTGCCTTTGAAATTCCAGCCGGAGCCGCGGCCGATACCGCTGCTTTCGCCCTGTTTGCGCAAAGATTCGTTTATAGCGTCTTGATTGGCCTTTTTAGCCGCGTCTTCTGCAGCTTTTCTCAAAGCTTCGCGGTTTTGCCTATCTATTTCTGCCTGCGCCTCTTCACGCTTGATAACATCTTCTTCATTCTGTCCGGCGGCATTGTTAATATCCCCCATGCCTTTGGCAACACCGTCCAAAGCGCCAGTCCAGTTGCCGCTGCCGATATTGTTGATTAAGTCTTTGCCGTCATTCAGAGCATTGCCGGCGCCTGTAATGCGATTTCCGATATCGCCTGTGCCGTTTGTTTTGCCGACAGTATCTCCGATACCTTTTATGGCATCTCCGTAGTTGCCTTTTCGAATATCGTTGATAGTGTCGCCGTAGTCGCCATTTTGAACACCATTTATTGCATTCTTGCCAGTATCCCAAATATCTTTGACAGACACACCGCCGTCTGTACCGTTTCCATTCAGAGAGTTGCCCTTTTCTGCCTCAGCTTTTTTCTCTTCTTCAGCAGCTGCTTTAGCCGATTGGGCGGCGGCTTCTTCCTCTTCTTCTTTAGCGGTGTTGGCACGGATATTCAGCAATTCGGCAGCCGCCATCTGGCCGATGTAGTTGGCTTCGGTGTCCATAATCGTTTTCCACCGCGCACTTGCACGCTGCGCCACCGCACTGTAAGCATTGGTAATTTGCGTCAAATCTTCCATTTCCAGCTTTTCTTCAATATCTATCTGCTTGCTCTCGTCAATAATCGCCCGGCGCAGCACCAAAGCTTTGGCATACATAGTAGCCAAATTTTCTACCTGCAGGTCGTTTATCAGCTTTTGATGGCGCAAAGCCTCGTTCACATCATCCGAAACCATTTCTTTACGCGTCATCTTTTTACCGACATGGCGGATTAAATCAGGCGTTGCAAAGCTGCCTTTGATATCTACTTTCAGCCCTTTAACGCTGATGGAATAAAGCTTGATGTTGCTGGCATACGCAATAAGCTGCTGCTTGGCAAAGTTTTTGCCTTCTGCTTTCAGCTTTTCGAAAGCTTCACGGCTATTAGTCAGCTGCTGCAAATTCAGATATCCTTTGGTTCTGATTTCCAGCTGCTTGTTAATCTCTTCCTGCACGTTTTTCGCAACGTCTTCAACTTTTGATAAAAAGTCTATATCCGCCCGGGCAACACAAGGAAACAGGGCTAATATAGCGCTGCAAACTATGGCTATTTTATTTTTCATGTCCTGTCTCCTCATCTTCTATGGTTATTCTTTATTGCAACTTTCACATTTTCCGTTGTAGCAAGCGTATTTTGTTCCGTTCAGAGTATAAATACCTGCTTCACATTCTCCGCTGCCGCATTTTGCTTCTGTCGGGGAGGTTAATGTTCCGCTTTGCTCAGGCAATACGTCGCTTGTGCAAACATCTGTTTCATTAAATTTCTGACATTTCTCGTCCGCGCAAATAACTTTAACATTCGGATCATCCGTTGAATAAATGTTGTTCGGACAAGTTGTCGTTTCATCAGCACAGGTATTGGCATCTGAACAAACCGTACGCGTGCACTGGTTGTCGCCAACCCACTTAAACGGACTGAGCTCCGGATTGGTGGTATCAAGCACAATACTGCTAGAGCTGGATTCCATATCTTTTTTGCCGGATTTGCCGCCGTCTTTTTCTCCGGCATTTTTCATATCATCGTCATCCTTAATCAAATCGGTAATAACTTTGGTATCTATCGCATTGATGCCGGTAATGGCGTCGCTTTTCAGCCGTTCGGCATATAAATCGCGCATTGTGTTGATAACATCGGTCAAAGTGCTTACCGTGTTGGCAATAGCAGTGTTATCTTCGTGCTCGGTTCTGGTTTCGCCGGTAGCTTTGCCGATTTCATTCTGGATTTTTTCATAGTTGGCGATGGTCGCGCCTTTGGCCACGGCATCAGCCATCAAAATTTTCAGCTCCTCATAGCGGATTTCATTATAGCGCTGCAAGTTTTCAGCCCTTATAGAGCTGTCTTTATCATTGATTTTTTTAGCGATTTTATTGATGCAGTCATAGAGCTTTTTGCTTTCTTTCAGCATATCTTCGGCGTTGGTTTCGCAATAAATTGCCATGCTGTTAGGAATAATCTGGCGTTTGTTAAACACACCGGTATAAACCTTAGCTTCTTCTTTCTTTTCTTCGGTCTTTTTATCATCCGATTTTTTTTCGCCGGAAGAACCGCCGCCGGAAGTGCCTGCACCGGAGCCGCCGGAAGCGCTGGAGCCGCCCGATGTTCCGGATGTTCCCGGAAGACCTTCGCCGGTGGTCTTTGTTGTGGTAGTTACACCGTTGCCATCGGTTGTTGTTGTGGTGGTAGTAGTCGGTTCGCTGCTGCCGCTGCTTTCTTCATTGCCGTAGTCAGCATCGCCCTGATCGTCTTCATCTTCGGATGAACCGGTCCAATCTTTAGGCTCGCTCGCTTTCTCTTTTCCTATTTGGTCCCAAATATTATCGCTTCCTTCTCCGCCAAGCACCTGAGTCCAAGCCGGTGTCGAAAGCATAGTTCCGGCACAGAGAGCCGCAACGGCAACGGTATACATCAAATTCATTTTTTTCATTTCAGCCCCCTATTTTCCGCCCAACAGACCTGTTTGTCCGGCTTGGTTTTTCAAAGAATCATTGATTAAATCATTGGTAAAGTTGTCACTCATATTATCCAAAATCTTTTTATTTTCTTCTTCATTGCGCTTGTCGATTTCTTCCTGAGCCTTTTTCTTTGCATCATCCAAAGCTTTTTGATCTTCTTTTACTTTATTGCTGATATCGCCAAGCGATGAGCTGGTGTTATTGGAAATATTTTTGCCGACCTGAATAATATTGCCGCCCTCGTCAATAGCATCAACCGTACCGATAACCGTGTTAGCCGCGGACAAGCCGTAGCGTTTTGCCCAGTTATAGGCCCGGTTAAAGCCTGATTTTTTAGCCTGCTCCACATTTTCATTGACTGCGGCTTCGGCCTGAGCTTTGGCTTTTGCGGCAGCTGCTTGCTTACGTGCGGCCTCGGCTTTAGCCATACTGATGTTAAGTTCTTTCCGTTTATCACGCTTAGAGGCAACAGCCTGAGCACTCTTGGCGCTGATTTCCAAATTGACGCCTAAATCCTGAATCAAAGCGCCGAAACGGTCATAGTCGCCGTTTTGCACTTTACCGAACAATTCACGCGCCGCAGCTGCATAGCCGCCGTTTTGAATCTGCTGAATAATGTGCATATTGCTTTCAATTTCTTGTTTGACTTGGTCTATTTGCAATTTTACCGTTTTCGCCGACTGCGCCAAACGCGTCATATCCATTGTCGGCAGCGGAAACGCAAAACTTGCGCGGCCATAGAGGATTATAGACAGACTAAGCAGGAATCCCGCCAGTTTCATTGATTTTATAACATTCATAATAGCCTCCTCTAATCCTTAAAATATATATTATAAAGTGTACCTTACTTTTTAGCAAAAAGAAAGACTTTTTCAAAAACCTAGGCAATATTTAAATATTTTGTAACAAATCCGTCTTCGCCGTACTCTTTTATGAGCTGCTGAACCAGCAAAACATTCTTTCGTCCGGAGTTATAAATACGCAGGTATTTGCCCAAACCGCCTAAGTTTACATCCAAAATAACTGATTCTCCGGTTACCGGACGCGACAGCAGAATTGCATACGGGAAATCACGGTAGCTTTTACCGAAAATGAAATCCAATTCGCTTTGAGTCAAGTTCCAGTTGGCATAATCCTCCAGCTGGGCTTGCGGGTTGCGGAAGAAAATCACGGTTTGGCATTGGCCGCGGATTACCTCGCCCACGCCTAATTTATCAACAATATTCGGCTGTTGGAAGGCGCAGAGATAGGCTTGGCGTTTTTTACGTCCTTCTTGCAGACCGATAATGAAATAGTCGCGGAACATCGGGTGCTTTAACATTGGCGCCGTTTCATCGATCATAATCAGTGACGGAACACCGGTTTCGCCGGTTTCTGACTGAATACGGTGCATAATATAGCTGATAACCGCCGGCGCCAAATTTTCGTCTTCAAAAATATGCGTAAAGTCAAATGCCATAAAACGGCGGCTTTTCAAATCCAAGCTATCATTTTGTCCGTTGAAAATAGGTCCGTATTGATCCGGGTTAATCCAGCGGTATAATTCACGCCGCATATTGCCGGTCGGCGAAAAACAGCTCTTATACAAATTTTTCAGCAAACGTTCTTCCGGACGCAAATAGTCAAACGCCGTAGTAATGGCACGGGCTACTTCACGCTCGGCCAAAGCATCATCAACCATGGTAATTGATTTCAGCCAGCGGCGTAAAAATGAACGGTTTTCCGGAGTATTGGCACAGTCAAACGGGTTAAGCGACACATTTTTTTCATCGCCGTCAAAACCGACATACGCACCTTTAACCGCACGCGTAAAAATCTGCGCACCTAAGTGACGGTCAAAGAAGAATACGCGCAAATCGCCGTGACGCATGGCCTGTCCGGCCAAGAAAGTCAGCAAAGTAGTTTTACCTTGTCCGGTCGGACCGATAATGCAGCAGTGAGCCACCGCAGATTCTTCACTGGATACGTGGAATTGAAAGCGGTAAGCAGAACCGGACATGGTGCGGAACACCGTGATTGCGCCCTGTCCCCAGTCGCTTTTGCCAAAGCCTTCGGCCGGATGATCCATAGTAACAGCCATAGCAATAACCCGTGACAAATAGCGGTAGGTTCTCGGATAAGTATCGTAAGTCGGAAATTGCGTAAAGAATACGGCTTGATTTACCCAGCCTTCGCGCACCGGCGTCACACCGAAAGCACGGCAGATACGCTGAACTTCGGATTCACCGAAATTAACTTCTTCTTTGCTTTCACCTTTAATAATAATGGTCATGGCATATTCGCAAAGCGATTGGTAGTTGTTATCACTGTCATCAATCGCCGCCAGCGCTTCGCTGTATTGCTCTGCCACGTTTTCAGAAAAGCTGGTTACACGAGCCATACGCTGTTGCTGTACCAAAAGCAAACGGCCTTCGGAACGAAACAGCGGGCGGATATTGTGCAGAATTACCAATTCGCAATCCACCGCGTTCAATGAATAAATCATACTTTCGTCCATAGCTTCGCCGCTCACGCGGATACCCATAGCAATTTCGTATAATTCTTTTTCGCCGGAGAAAAATTTGATTATACCTTCTTCTTTGGTAAAATGAATGTGGTCTGCCGTCAGCATTTCGCATAATCTGGCGCCTTCGGTGTTGCGCACTTTCGGCTCCGGCTTGGAGATTGGGCTGCACAGACGCGAAAATACATAAAACGGACTGTCAGTCGCCTTGCTTTCCGGAGTTTCGTACATCGGGCGCACGCCGTATTCGCTCATAGTAGAAAGCAAACTCTGCGATGCATAGTTTAAGTCTTTAAGCGCATCCTTTCGGTCAATTACCGACATTATAATATAGTGGCTGTTGCTGTAGATGCGGTTCATATTATTAAACCAAATCTGAGAAATGGTATCCAGCAGCGGATTGTTAAAATCACGCTTTTCACTTTCCAGAGAAATTCTTTCGCGAATAGTGATAACGCGGCAAACCACTTGCATATTGGCCATATCATCAATCCAAGCTTTGCGGGCTTCCATCATTGAATATACTTTTTCGCCGGTAGCCGATGCCAAATCAACGCCGTCAACTTTGAAAACGCGGGCATACGAATTGTTGCTGCACTGAATGGTAACACCATCGGACATAAGCTTATAGAACGGCAAAAAGTCGGATACGCGGGATTCTCTCGGCTGCGGCAAAACCCAGCGGCCGAAACGAGTTGACAGCAGCACCGCAAAAGATGCCGCCGACGCAATACCGATAAGAGCCACCACAATCTGTACATTGCTCAGCCCTTCTACAAATATACTCATAAAATCATAGTTATTCATGGTTCAAACTTATTTCCCTGTACCGCATATAAATTGTGACTGATTTTATTGGTTTGCCCGTACGCCTGTAGCATTGAGGAAAGATGAGGCTCTTTTATGCCGGCAATAACCAGAGCCGTATGAGCACTGAGAATTGTCAGAATAAAAAACAGCGGGTTGACATCGGCCACGCCAATTCCCATAAACAGCATCGGGAATTGAATACCCAAATTGATAATAGCCGGCACCATCGGTGCAAACAAAAATTTAGGCGGCTGAGCAACGGCTTTTAATATTTCTTCACGCATTATCTCCTCCGTATCTTTCGTTTAAGCTCATAGGCAGTTGCTTCATCTTTTATTGAATTTGCAGCAGTCTGCATCAGCTGGCGATAAACATCAGCGCTTAAAACCGTAACTAAAGTGTTCTTTTTCTTTGTAATCTCAACAGTGTCTTTATACATCTGCGCCAACTGGCTCTGTGTATCCATATCTATCTGTTTTTTATTGTTAAGCAAATCTTCAATTTCTTGACTGTCTTCAAGATTGGCATTCGGATTGCGCGCCAAAATATCGTCTATCTGGCGCATTTTTTTGATACGGCTGAAGTTAGAAGCTTGCAAGCGGTAAAAACTCGTATTTTGTTCGCCGGCAGTAGCCGTAGCTTCTCCGGCCGCGGCAGAAGTATCCAAATACGCCTGCGCGTCAAGCACCGGAAGCAAAAGACTGACTATAAAAAACAATAATAATTTCATCTGTAAAATCCTTTATGAAATCAGCTGTTTTTATTGGTTGGCACGTCTTGTGCATTAGTACCTGATGAACCGTCGCCTTTAGCATCGAAATTTAAGCCGATATACGATGTACCATAATCTCCGGCACCCAAAAAAGTATAGATAGAGCCGCCCAGCGCCGCTGTAAGAATAAAAGTGCTCAGCATTATATAGGCCAAAGTTTTCCAGCTGATTTTATTAAAAATCGCGGCAACCGTAAAAGCAATCAAGCCCAAACCGGCAATCAAATAACCTAAGCGAGCCAAACCGGTTCCGACATTTCCGCCCAAAGCACCCAGCCGACCGAAAACATCCGAAGTTGCATCAGCAGCAAAAGTATCTGACACTCCGAATGCGCACAGTAGCAAAACGCTAAGTAAAATCAAGCTTATACAACGATCTTTTTTCATGAGCACTCTCCTCAATCTTAATTTGTTCCGGTTATATCTGCACTACCTAAACTTCCACTGGAAATACCGGAGCTGATAGCCATAGCGACAGTCATCACAAAAACCCCGATTGCAATAGCCGCAAACCATTTCCAGTTAAAGCTGCCGAACATACCGGCAATACAAACACAGGCAATACCTATGGTTGCAGCCGGAGCCACCAGTTTTTTCAGTCCGGTAAAGATATTAGTTCCGGCTGTGTTCAATGCTTCAAACACCGCAAAAGCGTCAGATGCGTATAAAAATACCGAAAGAATCAGACACAGCGTATATTTATTATCAAATATAAAATTCCATATTTTTATAAACATCATTATTCTCCATCTAACAAAAATCTTCGGAGGAAAGCGCTGCAGCGCCTCCCCCGAAAGAGTAACGGTTAGAAGTTACCGTCATACTGCATTTGTTGGTTACCATCACCCAATGTATCTGCAAACTTATTACCTGCAGCACTGTTTGTGTTGGCTGCGTAGTTTACGATAGCACCGGCAGCGGCAACTACGGCCAAACCGAATGCCAAAGCAGCAAACCAAGCCCATTTAATTTTACCGAAAATAGCTTGAAAGGCTAGAGCAACCAAACCAAAACCGCCGATAACGAATACAACCATTTTGGCATTTTTGAACAAGTCTACCAATTTGCTGGCTGCTGTACCAAATACGGTTGCAGCTGCAGCATCACCCATCATTACCATTGCAAACATAAATGTCATTGTAGTAATACTC
>CAVGVF010000010.1:0-32304 GCA_963632615.1 uncultured Eubacteriales bacterium | reverse complement strand
TATTTAAAAGGAGTATGTTGAAACAAGATCCTAGGCACAAGGCCTAGGATGACTGGTGTCAGGAGTCGAGGGTGTAGCGTCTTTAACGCCACCTCTCTCAACGTCATTCTTGCGTGTGAGCTTTAGCGAACTACCGCGAGAATCCAGGAATATAATGGCAATATTATTGAATCTGATATATCATCCTGGATCCTCGGCGAATGAGCTGTCGCTCAAAGCCAAGGATGACGAGTTTTGGGGTTTGGTGGAAGTGAATGGACTATAAACATACTCTTGAGTTGATGACAATAAAATATTTTAAATAGCGTCTTTAACGCCTCTACTCTCAGCGTCATTCTTCGGCGTGAACGAAGTGAACTGTCCGGAGAATCCAGGAATATAATATCAATATTATTCGATGAGGCAAATAGAGTTTTCTCTCGTTTCTTAATCGTCATTACCGGATTTATTCCGGTAATCTGGGTGCAGCAAGTGACTTCCTAAGTCAATAAATTTGCTATATTATTGCATAAGTACTGGTTCAGACAAGATTCACGGGACAAGCCCGTGAATGACGATAAAAGACAAGGGGGTGGCGTTTGCTGCACGCTTTTTAAGTACCCCTCACCCGGCACTAACGTGCCGACCTCTCCCGCAGGGGGCGAGGGGATTGCTTCGCATCATTATCTTGAAAAACAAATTGGTAGTTCCGGGCAGAGTTGAACTGCCGACCCATCCATGTGAAGGATATGTGATAACCGTTTCACCACAGAACTAAAAAAATGGTAGTTCCGCGCAGAGTTGAACTGCAGACTCATCCATGTCAAGGATACGTGATAACCGTTTCACCACGGAACTGCTTTTTACAAAGGTGTATAATAATCAGATTTTACGGCTTGTCAAACCTTAATTTAGAAAAAATCCCTTGCTTTGCACACAAGGGATTTTGCATTTTTAGTTATTGCTCAACGTTTTCAAATTATTGATGATGTTGGCGGCGGCAGTTTGTGATTCTTCACTGATTCCGGCGGCCTGCAAAGCCAATTTTTTCAGACAGGTATTGGTAATATCCTTAGAGGTTTCGCTGACGGTGTTGACAAACAAGGTGCCGTTATAAAGGCGGGTGTTGGCTTCATTCAGCATGCAAGCCTGCATTTTTTGACGCGGAGTGGCATCGGCTGAAGCCGTGGTATATTGCGACATATTTTCACAAGCGCCCAACAGCAATACGGCAGCTAAAAAATAAACTTTTTTCATTTTTAATCCTTTAGTTCTGGTTGTTATAATTGTTTAGCGTCAGATATACGATAATCTTGTTAAAAATTTGTTAGCAAAAAATTTTATCTGCCGGCTGATTTTGCTTTTTGCAAAAAATTAAGGCCTGCAGAGATAATAACCAGCAGCACAGCAGCCAAAAGCGGGATTTTATTGCCGTATTCGCCGAACAAAGTTTGGTGCGACATACTTATTTTGACAACGTCATCAATATAGCCGCGTTCAGACAAACCGAGTTGCGATGTGATTATTCCATACGGGTTTATTACGGCGCTGATACCGCTGTTGGCGCTGCGGACAATCGAGATGCCTTCTTCCGCCGCCCGCATCTGCGCGGCGACTAAATGCTGATATGGTCCGGCGCTGATACCGTACCAGCCGTCATTTGTCAGCACTACCGCCCATTTCGGCTTATTTTGTTTACGCACTATTTGTCCGGAGAAAATAACTTCATAGCAAATCAGCGGCGCAAATTCGGCATAGCCGTCCAGTTTCAGCGTTTGATATTTTTCGCCTTTGCCGAATTGTCCGACCATATTGGTCAGAGGCTTTATCCATTTCGGCAGATATTTACGCAGCGGGATGTATTCGCCGAACGGCACCAGATGATTTTTGCTGTAAACATCATGAATCTGCCCAAAATAATCAATAGCCGCCAAGGAGTTATACAGCGCATAGTCGCCGGTGTTGGTATCGTAGCCGTCCTGCAGCATTCCGGCCAGCAGATAGCCTTTAGGCGGCACCGCTTCCTGCGCCATAAGCCGATGTTCTAAATCATAAGCCAAGTTAAACGGCGAGGCGGTTTCTCCCCAAATTACAAAATCAATATTTTCCAGCCCGGCGGCGCGGCTTAAATCTACATATTGCGCAAAATTCTTTTCTACCGCATCGCGGCTCCATTTCATAGTTTGCGGAATGCTCGGCTGCACCAAACGCACGCGGATTTGTTCTCCAACGTTTGATTTTCCCCATTGCACTAAAGTAAAATCGCCGTATAGGAATAACCCAAAAATCAGCAGCAAAGAGCAAAGCGGCGCCCGGATATTGCGTTTGTTAGGGTTCAGCAGCCAAACCGCCGGCAGCGCGGCAATAATCACAACCAGCATAGACAAGCCGTATGTTCCCCACCAGGCCAAAGTTTGCAGCCATAAGGGATTGAAAGCCAATACCGAACTGAGCGGATTCCACGGAAAGCCGGTTAAAAATACGCTGCGCAGCCATTCGGCGCTGAAATACCAGCCGGCGGCCAGCAATAAAATTTTGCTTAACTTGGTTTTGCCGAATTTCATCAGCGCAAACGGAAAAATTGTAAACAAGCCGAAAAAGCCGCCGCCCAAAAGCAATACAAAAGGATAGAGCCAGCCGGTTTGGGCTGCGTCTATCAAAAGCGCGTTGCCGACCCAATAGAAGCCGGCGGAAAAATATCCGAATCCGAACCAATAGCCGATTGCAGACAAGCGTTTTACAGAGCTTTGCCCTTGGCTTAGAGCAAATACGCCGCAAAAAGCGGCAAACACTGCCCAGGTATGATAAAACGGCGGCAAAGCGGCAACCAGCAGCAAACCAAACAGCAGCGCCGAAGTTTTATATCTCCGCGCTGCCGTTTCGCAAATTTTTTGCCATATTGCCTTTAATTTTGCCACTTAGTCTTCCTTATACGGATTTGCAATGCCAAGCGACTGCAAGATTTCTATTTCAAAACCCTCCATATAAGCTGCTTCATCGTCAGTTTGATGGTCAAACCCCAGCAAATGCAGCAAACCGTGCGCCAGCAGGTGACAATAATGGTCGTGCAGAGAAATACCCTCTATATCGGCTTCTTTCTGCATGGTTTCAAAAGCAATAATGATGTCGCCGAGTTCAATTTCCTGATACAAATCACGCTCTTGCGCAAAGCCTTCAAAATCCACATTGGCAAAAGACAAAACGTTTGTCGGCTTATCCATGCCGCGGAACTCTTTATTGAGAGCATGCACGCGTTCATCGCTGCTTAGGCAGACATTGACGACAATCGGCAGGCCGGAATGCAGAACTTCTGATTCGGTATGTTCAGCCACATAGTCAAACACGGCGTTTTTTACGTCTTCCGATACTTTTTCTATTTGAGAAACTGCCGAACTCCAGCGCGTGTCCTCAATATCTAAATTCAAAAAACTATCAATCATGTTCTTCTTGCAGCTTCTTGCTTTTTTCTTCATAAGCCTGAACGATTTTAGCCACCAAGCCATGGCGAACCACATCGCTGGAACTGAAAGTTACCGATGAAATGTTCGGCACATTGCGCAAAGTATCCAAAGCATCGCGCAAGCCGGAAATCACACCGCGCGGCAAGTCTACCTGACTCAAGTCGCCGTTGACAACCATGCGGGAATTTTCGCCCAAACGGGTTAAAAACATTTTCATCTGCATCGGCGTGGTGTTTTGTGCCTCATCCAAAATCACAAACGAATTTGCCAAAGTACGTCCGCGCATAAAGGCCAGCGGAGCAATTTCAATTTCGCCCAAAGCCAATTTTTTATCCACCTGTTCAGCCGGCAGCATTTCATACAAAGCGTCATACAGCGGGCGCAGATACGGATCAACTTTTTCTTTCAAATCCCCCGGTAAAAAGCCCAGATTTTCGCCGGCTTCCACTGCCGGACGCGACAGAATGATTTTATCAATCGTGCCTTCAAGCATCATGGAAACAGCCAAGGCTACAGCCAGATAGGTCTTACCTGTGCCGGCAGGGCCGAGGCCGAATACCAGCTCGTTTTTCATCATTTCCTGAATATATTTGGCTTGGGTGGCTGAACGCGGATAAATATAGCGTTTTTTAGTTTTCAAAACAATATCGTTTAAGTTCTGCTTATCGTCATCAGTGTGGCAATCTCCGCTCATACGTACTGCCGCCTTAACTTCCTGTTCGCCGATTTCAATGCCGCGGCTGACTTTGTTATACAGCAGCTCAATCGCATTTTTGGCGTTTTCAACATCGCTGGCAGCGCCTTTTACCGTGAGCTGATTGCCAAAGCTCAAAATTTCGACATTCAGCATTTTTTCTATCAGGCGCAGATTGGAATCCGCCGCCCCTACAAGCTGTTGCACAAGTTGATTGTTAAACAGTTCAAAACAAATTTCAGCCATGGTTAAATCTCCTTTCCGCTTAAAGAGTTTGTGGTAGCTTCGGTAACTTCCACATCTATGATTTTATTTATATTAGCACTTTCCGTTTCAATATGCAAGTTCTGCATATACGGAGTGCGTCCGATAAGCTGGCCTTTGTGGCGGCCTTTTTGTTCAAACAGCACCGGCATCACTTTGCCGACACAGGATTTGTTGAACGCTTCTTGATAAGAAAACAGCAGATTTTGCAAAATATCCAAGCGCTCTTTTTTTACTTTTTCTTCTACCTGATTCGGCATAACTGCGGCCGGAGTTCCGGCGCGGCGGCTGTATTTGAAAGAAAAGGCCTGAATATATTTGACTTTGTTGACAACATCCAAAGTTGCCTGAAAATCTTCATCCGTTTCTCCCGGAAA
Source organism: uncultured Eubacteriales bacterium (assembly GCA_963632615.1). Classification (GTDB taxonomy): domain Bacteria; phylum Pseudomonadota; class Alphaproteobacteria; order RF32; family CAG-239; genus RUG410. The sequence continues at coordinate 27,529 of CAVGVF010000010.1, read as the reverse complement.
GCCGACAATAAAGTCTGATGACATCCGCAAATCCGGATTAGCATCCTGCAATTTTTCAACAATTCTTAAATAGTCGCCGGAAGTGTGGCGGCGGTTCATCGCTTTTAAGATTTTATCCGAACCCGATTGAATCGGTAGATGCAGATAAGGCATTAAAACTTTTAAATCACGGTGGCAGGCGATTAAGTCGTCATTTACGTCTGCCGGATATGAAGTGGTGTAGCGCAGGCGCTTTAAGCCGTCCAGTTCTGCCACACGGCGCAGCAGATAAGCTAAATCGCGTTCTTTGCCGCTTTCGTCTTCGCCGTGATAGGAATTAACATTTTGCCCCAGCAGATTAAGCTCCAGCGTGCTGGTGGCAATCAAACGCTTTGCCTCTTTCAAAACTTCGGCAACCGGACGCGAATATTCAGCGCCGCGGGTATACGGCACTACGCAATAGGTGCAGAAATTGTTGCAGCCTTCCTGCACGGCTAAATATGAGCAAGCGCCTTGGGATTTGTTTTCCGGCAGAAAATCAAATTTGCTGTCGGCAGAAAATTCGGTGTCTACCAAACCGGCGTGGCCTTTTTTGTGCTCCAGGTCTTTCAGCATCTGCGGAATTTTATAGTACATCTGCGGGCCTACGGCAAAATCCACGAACGGCGCGCGTTTGACAATTTGTTCATCCTCGGCCTGCACCACGCAGCCGGCCACGCCGATAACGGTTTTTTTGCCGTTTTCTAAACGCTCATCGGCAATTTCGCGGGCTCGTCCTAAGTCCGAAAACAGTTTTTCGGCGGCCTTTTCGCGGATGTGGCAGGTATTGAACAGCACTAAATCGGCGTCTTCCTGTTTTTTGGCTTCTTCATAGCCTTCTTTTTTCAGCATATCGGCAATGCGCGAAGAATCGTAGACATTCATTTGGCAGCCAAAAGTTTTGATAAAATATTTTTTAGACACGGCGTCCTCATAACGTTATTAAAAATGCAGCTCTATTATGTACGCCAAAGTTTAATTTTTTACAAACACTTTTTTTGTTGAAAAATTAACAGATTTTCATTAACATATAAAACTATAAAATATTAAGGAGAGCTGTTATGAACGGCATTAGAGAAATTTTACCTTCCTATCTGGATTCGGCAACGCCGGAAGAAAAGCGGATTTTTTTTGAGGCGCTTATTGCAGTAGCCAGCGCTGACGGCAATTTTGACAACGATGAATTAAAGTTTATTACTGAGGCTGCCGTTTCGCACGGAATTGAAAATATTTCAGAAATTATTGAAGGACAGGATACCGAAAAAGTAATAGCCGATGCGGAAAAAATCCATAACCGTCATTTGGCTTTGGAGCTGATACGCGAAATGTGCATGCTTTCGCACGTTGACAATATATTGTCGGATAACGAAACGCTGATAATCGGTAAAATCGGTTTGGCTATGGGGGTTGAACTCAGCAAAATCGAACAGATAAGCAATTGGATTATTGACCATATTATATGGTTGGAGCAGGCAAAGATAATTTTTGAGGAAAAAGAATAATGTTTCCTTATCAGGACGGAAAATATTTTGATTCTTTATACCAAACCGTGCAAGAGTGCTATCCTCAGCTGGATAAGGCGGCGGCGCGCGATGTCCTGCGCGAGCTGATTTTGGCGCCTAAGTCCGATACGGTAAGCATCGGCAATGCTCAATATTCCCGCACAGAGGTTATTCAAACGCTGAAATATCGGCTGAACGGAGAAAATGAGGAAAAGCCGTTTGACGAACGCTATCATGATTTGCTGGAAGCTGCTCTTAAAACCATAAAGCACATGAATGACGGCTATATTACCGAAGAAGATTATGAAGAGCGCAAAAAGTTTTTAGACGGCATAAATAAAAAAGAGTTTGAAGTTTTTGTGCTGCTGGCTTTGCTGAAGTCTTGCCGCTCTTTGGATAATCCGGAGCTTGACGGACAGCTTATTTATAAAGTACGCAGCCTGCGTGAGCTGAACGACCTTATCCGCAAATATACCAAAGACGCGGTTGCCGTAAACACCGATGTGCAGGATTATGAACGCGCCAAGCTGATTTATAAAATGCTGAAATCTTTGCAAGGGTTGGGCTATGGCTATACTATCAGTCCGAAAGAAAAAGAAAATTTGGGAATCAGTCACGATGACGATGAAGATTTATCCGAAGATTATACCTTTGATAATTGGCTGCGCCGCCTGATGCTGCTGCAGCTGCGGAAGGAAACCCGTTCCAACGGTTCGGTAAACGCCAATAATCTGAGCGCTATGTTCACTACCAATGTCGGAAAGTCCTCGACCTTTTTTGACGAGGTGGGCGGGAGAATCGCCGAATTGCGCGGCGCATTACAAAAAAGAAGGTTTGACAGCAACCGTTTTAATATGCTAGAAGAAAATTATGAGAGCGGTAAAAATAACCGCTGATATATAAATAGGAGAAAAAACAGATGGGTATTATTGGATTGTTTCTGATGCCGGTGCTAGACACGCTGAATATTGTGGTCGGGCTTTATTTTAAGGTTGTTGCCGTAGACATTATATTATATTGGATGCTGCACTACAAGATTATGACGGTTCACAATAAATATGCCGAAAAATTTATGGCTATTTTAAGAAGCCTGACCGAGCCGGTATATAAAATGATTCGTTCAAAGGTACCTCCGTTTTACGGCTGCGATGTGGCTCCGTATGTTTTGCTTTTAATCATTATCTTTGTCGGTTCTTTTGTTACTCATCTCAGCCGCTGGATTGAACAGTATATGCAATGAGCTTTTTTGAAGCAGAGACAGCAGGTTATGTTTTGAGAATAAAGCTTGCTCCCGGGGCGTCGTTTAACGGATTCCGCGGAGTGTTTTGCGATGAAAAAGGCGTTGAATTTCTCAAGGGGTGCGTAACGGCTGTTCCGGAAAAAGGCAAAGCCAATAAAGCACTGATTGAATTGCTGTCTAAAACTTTGAAAATCGGCAAAAGCCAAATTTCGCTGGTCAGCGGAGAAACCGACCATTATAAAAAAATTTATGTAAATACTGTTGTATCCGGAGAATTTTCTGCAAAATTATCCGGTTTGGTAAAGGAATGACAATGACTGCTCAGATTATTGATGGAAAACAAATTGCCGCAGATATAAGAGAAAAGCTGAAACAAAAAATTGACAGCCTGCCGTCAGCTCCGCAGCTGGCTATTGTTTTGGTCGGCAACGATGAGCCGAGTTTGATTTATGTCCGCAACAAGCAGAAAGCGGCTATGCAAATCGGTTTGCAGTCGCAGCTGTATCATTTGGATGAAGATACTTCCGAAGAAAAGCTGCTGAATGTTATTGCCAAGCTTAATGCCGATAAACAGGTAAACGGAATCATTGTTCAGCTGCCGCTGCCGAAACAGCTGAATACCAATCGGATTATCAACGCTATTTCTCCGCTCAAAGATGTTGACGGTTTTCATCCGTATAACACCGGTATGCTGCAAAACAATGAACGGCCGTATTTTATTGCCGCGACACCGCTGGGGGTTATGCAGCTGATTAAGAGCGTTAATCCGAATCTGAGCGGCAAAAATGTTGTGCTTATCGGCGCTTCGCTGATTGTCGGACGTCCGCTGGCAACGCTGCTGCTGAATCAAGAATGCACGGTGAGCATTACTCATGCGCAAACTAAAAATATTAAAGAGCTGACTACCAAAGCCGATATTTTGGTTGCGGCCTGCGGTGTGGCTAAATTGGTTAAGGCCGATTGGATAAAAGAAAACGCAATCTTGATTGATGTCGGTATCAACCGGGATAACGGCAAGCTTTGCGGCGATATTGATTTTGAAGATGTTAAAGAAAAAGCCGGAGCCATTACTCCTGTTCCGGGGGGAGTGGGACCGATGACTATCGCCATGCTGCTGTCTAACACGGTTGACGCCTATTTATTGCAGCAGGCAGACCTTTAATTTTGCAAAAATGCGAATATATCTTTTCCGTACGGGAGAAAAGATATGAAACACACAGCTCAAGGCTATATTGTGGCGTTTGACCGCAGCCTTTTAAATTTAAGCATCTTGCAGAAAGTTTTAAAAAAGCGTCACATAAAAACATTCGGAACTAATAATTTGTTTCGCTTGCTGAACTATTTGAATGAACTGAAAACAGACGCTCTGCTGGTTACGGTTCATTATAATGACAAACCGGCTCAAGCGCTGCTGAATGAACTCAGCAAGCATAATTTTTCATTTCCGCTGATTGTGCTGAAACCGCAGAAATTGACATTGCCGATCAATATTAAAGCGGCTCACTACCTTTCGGAAGCCGATTCATCGGCAAAGCTTGTCAATATTTTGGAAAGCTATAGTCTTGGCAGCAAGCAGCACAGGGTTATGCTGCTGAATAAATATGCTCCGAACGTAGAAAGTTTTTGCGATTTGATACCGGAACTTAATGACAGTAATTGTTTTGAAGTTCATTCTTCAGCTGCGGCGCAGCAATATTTGCAAAAGAACAGTCCGGATGTGATTTGCGTGGAATACGGGCAAAAATTTGTTCCGGCGCCGCATTTGCTGAACCGCCCGCATATTTTTTATGTGGATAGACAGCAGGATATTGCTGAAATTCGGAAATTTTTACAGTAAATTCCTTTAATAGACGATTAGTTTATTAAAGGAAAATTTATGAGGTTCAGCAAGTTTGTCCGCAAAATATATGATGCGGTTTTTCATCTTTCAAAAGATAACGGGGCTATGTATTGGCTTTTTGCCGTGGCTTTTATTGAAAGCTCGTTTTTCCCGATTCCGCCGGATGTGATGCTGATACCGATGATTTTGGCTGCTCCGAACAAAGCCTGGAAAATTGCCGGAGTTGCCACAGCCGGAAGCGTTATCGGCGCTTATTTCGGCTATGCTATCGGTTTTTATTTTTTTCAGCTTATTGCCGAGCCGCTTTTGAGCTTTTACGGATATTTGGAAAAGTTTAATTCGTTTAAGGATCTTTATAATCAATATGGCGCGTGGATTGTGTTCGGTGCCGGAATAACTCCGTTTCCGTATAAAATCATTACCATAGCCAGCGGTGTAGTGCATACGAATCTGCTGGTGTTTACGGTTGCGTCAATTATTGCTCGCGGCATGCGTTTCTTTTTGGTGGCGTGGCTTTTGAAAAAATACGGCGAGGCCATGCGCGAATTTATTGAAAAAAATCTGGGCTGGCTTTCGGTTGTCTTCTTATTGCTGCTGATAGGCGGCTTTGCGGCGGTGAAATTTATCAATTAAAGCCGGTTTTTCAGCCTCAACATATAGTCTATTACTTTGGGGTTGTTCCATTGCACGGCGCCGGTGACTTGTCCGACTTCCAGACCATCGCGGTTAATCAGCAAAGCAGTCGGCGTTACCATAATCCCCATGCCGTTCATAAAAGAAGCCTTCCTGTCCATATAGCTGACCAGATCAGGCGCGCCGAAACGTTTTAGAAAAGCCCGCTTTTCATCAACGCTTTTCCATTCATTGGCCGGAGAAATCAATATAACCCGAATGCCGCTGCCGGCGGTGGCCTGGGCAAACTCGTTCAGCGGTTTCAAATCGGCGAGGCAAGGGCCGCAGCGTCTGGACCAAACCATGGCTATCAGCAAATCATCGCTGAAGTTTTTCAGCTTATATTGTTTGCCGCTGTCGCCGTAAAAACTTAAATCCGGAACATAGCGCGGCTGCGGAAATAAATTTAACTTGGCATCGGCCGTATGGCACCAGGCTACAATCAAACTAAACAAAACAAAACTGATTTTTAAAATTTTATTCATTCCTTAACAACTTTCTGTTAAAAACAAAAAATAGTTTTCCCATTTAACGTTACTTGTGTTAAATATATTTCAAATACATCAAAAAAAAGGTTAAGAAATGAAGTCTTTGCAAAAAATTTTATTTATTATCTGTTTATTGAGCTGCTTGACGGCAATTTCCGCCTGCGGGCGCTATTCTGCGCCGTCACCGATAGAAGGCAGCGGCTATCCGCATAACTATCCGAATCAATAGAGGCTGAAATGACAGAAAAAAATATAAATACCATTCCTTATGTGGAATTTGCCGACAACGCCAATGAACGTACGCCTTGCGTTTTGGTTTTGGATTGTTCCGGCTCAATGCGCGGCGAACCGATTAAACAGCTGAATGCCGGTTTGAGCGCGTTGGAAAAAGAACTGAAAGACGATATAGACGCCAGTTCGCGGGTGCAGCTGCTGATAATTAAGGCTTTCGGCAAAGACGAAGTTAAAGTGACATCGGATTGGACCGATGCTATGAACTTTACGGCTCCGACGATGGAGGCCGGAGGCTTGACGCCGCTGGGCAAGGCAATGGAATTGGCTTTGCAGAAAATCGAAGAGCAAAAATGTTTGTATGATAATTGCGGTATAACCTCAAAACGTCCGTGGATTTTCTTAATCAGCGACGGCGAACCGACAGATTACGGCTGGGAAGAATCCGCGGAAATCTGCCGTTATGCGCAAAAAAACAAAAAAGTGGTAATTCACGCAATCGGCACACAGGGCGCCAATCTGGAAAAATTGGCAAAATTTTCGCTGCTGCCGCCAAAACGCCTGACCGGTTTGAAGTTTACGGAATTTTTCTTGTGGCTGAGCCGCAGCGTGTCTTGCATATCCAAAGCAGCGCCGAACGCCAACCATTATTTGGATGATATTAACGATTGGAATGAAAAGAAAGAATAAATGGCAACAAACGGACGCATACAAACGCTTTCTACCAGCATCCGCGGCTCTTTGCACAAGTCGCTGGGCTTGCCGTGTCAGGATTACAGCTGCGCCCGTACGGCAAATAATAAGCTTGTGGCCGTTGTTTCTGACGGAGCCGGTTCGGCAAAACACAGCAAAATCGGCGCTAAGATAATTTGCGATACTCTTTGCGATTTGCTGATAAAATCCGATATTTCATCGATTCGGCAGGATGTTGTCAAGGCTATCGGCGTGGCGCGGCAAAAATTGCTGCTGCACCGCTGCAATCAAAGTAAAACCTGCGCCGGCTTAATCAATTTTTCGGCCACGCTGGTCGGGGTGTTTTATCACAATCATAAAGGAGTGTTTTTCCATATCGGCGATGGAGCCGGAATTGCTTTCAAAAACGGCGAATACGGCAACTTTATTATTTCCGAGCCGGAAAACGGCGCTTTTTCCTGCGAGACCTATTTTTATACTATGGACGAATGGAAAGACTGCCTGCGCTTTACGGATTTTGAAAATGCCGACCGGATTTTGCTGATGACAGACGGAGTAACCGGTTTTACTTTTTCTGATGATTTTTATAAAATTCACCGCAATTTTTTGATTCCGGTAATCGAATATTTGGAGCATGAACCGCGGAAAACATACGCGGTTGAAGCCTTGCGCAATACTCTGAACAACAGCAGGGCGCAAAGACTGAATGCAGATGACAAAACAATTTTATGGGCAAAACTCTGATGACTGAAGATTCTACATATTTAGCTTTGTATCCGGACGGCACGCATCAGGAAATCACTTTGGGTAATATGCTGAACAAAGGCGGCGCCGCCGGTAAGATTTTTGAAGTAAGCGGCCAGCCGAAAGTTGTGGCTAAAATTTTTCATGACCGAGAAAAAAGCGAGAGCAACCGTAAAAAACTGGAAGCTATGCTGCATAATAAACCGAATATTCCGACACTGAGCAATGAAGGCGTTGAATATATTCAAATTGCCTGGCCGATAGCGCTGCTGGAAGACAGTCTGGGATATTGCATGGGCTATTTGATGCCGCTGATAGATACGGAACAGGCGGTTTCGCTTGACCATCTGATTCAAAAGGCCGTGCGGCGCAAGCTGGGTTTGACCGAACTTTACATCAACCGCGTGTTTGCCGCTTATAATATCACATCTGTTGTGGCGGCGCTGCATGCCTGCGGGCACTACATTATTGATTTGAAACCGGCAAATGTTTCCATCTATAAGAAAACGATGCTGGTTGCCATGTTTGACTGCGACGGTTTTTCGATTAAAGGCGAAAACGGCGAGCGCTATCCGGCGGAATATGTCAGCGAGGAATATATTTATCCGGAAGGGATGAATGAAACTTGCGAAAATATGGGCGAAGAGCAGGATAAATTTGCTCTGGCCGTAATAATTTTCAAGCTTTTGAATGACGGAATACATCCTTTCTCCGGTACTCCGCGCAACAAAAAAGATCCGATGCTGTCTATTCAGGAGCGCATTGCCGGCTATCATTATGCCTATGGAATTTGGCCGGATACTTATCAGGCGCCGCATCCGTACAGTATGCACGATTATTTTGACAAAGCAACCATGACTCTGTTTGAACGGGCTTTTACCAAAGGCAATGAACGCCCTTCGGCTTTGGAATGGCAGGAACGCTTGGCTTATTTGCTGCAAAAAGAACATCATTATCAATGTAAAAAAGATCATAACCATGTTTATTTTACGCAAAAAGGCTGCGGCTTGTGCATGATAAATGAAAAACTCAAAGCTAATTTGAACAGCATTAAAAAGCAGCAGGAAGAGCCTCAGACTATCCGCGGGGTGGACGTGGCTTCGCTGACTACCGAAAAAATTACGGAACGGCGTGAAAAATCAGAAAATATAAAATTGATGCTGCATAAAGGCTATCATATCTTTTTGGCAGTTTATCTGCTGTTTTTTACCTTTTTATTTAAGTTGGCGGCGCCGTTTGGCTCTTTGCTGAAAGAAGCAGGGGTTTTTGTGCAGATGATTATAATTCTGTTTGCCGCTGCCGGTATAAATAAATTGCTGGCGCTTATTCCGCAATATATTCCGGAGACAAAAAATCAAAATATTTTAAGCATGCTGCAGATTTATGCTTTTATTTGCCTGATTATTGCATTTCTTTCACTGAATAACTTATCTTTTGATTTGTTCAAACTGGCAGAATAGTCCATTTGTTTCCGCAGAGAAACTATACCACTTAAAAGTGCCTACTTTATTTTTTTCGCAAACCGTCCTATATTTTTAACAGTTAAATTTTTGAAATAGAGGAACTGATGAAAGAACTCCAAAAAATAAGATTATCCGGTGCCGAGGTTTTTCCGCTGGTAGAAGGCGGCAAGGGCATTAACGGCACTGACGGCAAAAGCTCCGGCGCTTGGGCAAAAGAAGGCGGAGTCGGCACTATTTCTATGGTTAGTCCGACAGCTTTGGATAATAACGGCAAAGAAATTCCGGAACTGTTTCATGAAAAAATCCGTGAAAAACGGCATCGTGAAATGGTGGAATATGCCGTAAAAGGAGGTATTTCACAGGCGCAGATTGCCCACGAAATTGCCGGCGGCAACGGCAGAATTCACATCAATATGCTGTGGGAAATGGCAGATTCCGAAGAGGTTATTACCCGTGTTTTAGAAGGTGCAAAAGGCCTTATTCACGGTGTTACCTGCGGTGCCGGTCTGCCATACAATCTGGGCGCTATTGCTTCGGCGCACGGCGTATATTATTATCCGATTGTTTCATCGGCGCGCGCTATGCATATTTTGTGGAAACGCTCTTTCAAAAATTATGCAGAATATCTGGGCGGCGTGGTTTATGAAGATCCGTGGCTGGCCGGCGGACATAACGGTTTATCCAATGCCGAAAATCCGCTGGAGCCGCAGCGCCCATACGAAAGGCTTGTGGCCTTGCGCAAAGTTTTGGCAGATTTGGGCTTGCCTGAACTGCCGATAATTATTGCCGGTGGCGTGTGGAGCTTGGCGGATTGGCAGGACTATATCAATAATCCGGAACTTGGAAATGTCGCCTTTCAGTTCGGCACCCGTCCGATGATTACCCAAGAAAGCCCGATTAGCGACGCTTGGAAAAAACTTATGCTGAACACTAAAAAAGGCGATGTGATTTTGCAAAAGTTCAGCCCGACCGGATTTTATTCTTCGGCCATAAAAAACAATTTTTTAGCCAATTTAATGCGCCGCAAAGCTGCTGAAATTCCTTATAGTACGGAAGCAACTCCGGAGTTCAGCCTGTCGGTAGAGCTTTCGGCCTCCAAAACTGTTTATGTCGCTCCGTCCGCGCAAAAGCATATTGCCGAACAAAAACAGGCCGGATATACGATAATTAAAGAAACTCCGGATGCAACGCTGGTATTTTTAACGCCTGACGAATGGCAGGAAATGCAGCAGCAGCGCGCGCACTGCGTCGGTTGTTTGTCGCAATGCCAATTCTCGTGCTGGTCGCGCGCCAACGGTACTACCGGCAAAATTCCCGACCCGCGTACTTATTGCATTCACCATACACTGATGGAAATCGGTCACAACGGCGATGTGCAGAATAATTTGGCCTTTGCCGGGCACAATGTTTATCGTTTCGGCAGCGATCCGCTTTATGCTAATGGATATATTCCGAGCGTGCACGAGCTGTTTGCAAACATTCTTGCCGGAAAATAAGAATTATGATAGAAGCCCGCTTTCGGCGGGCTTAAATATTTTCAGCGGCTGAGTTTTTTAGTTTCAAAACGATTGTTGCTTGAATTTGTGTAAAAAAATTAAATAAAGTGCATAAAAGGGGTTGACTCTGAAAAATATCACGCCTATAATCCGCTTAATTTTGAAAAGTGGTGATCAACTTTTTGAATGTATTAGTTAATTGAAAGTAAATGGAGATTAAATTTGGCTCGTATAGCTGGTGTAAACATTCCAAGCGCCAAGAGAATTGAAGTCGCACTGACTTATATCTTTGGTATTGGTAGAAAATCTGCTCAAGATATTTGCGCAAAATCAGGAATTGACATGAACCGCCGTGTTAGTCAGCTTTCTGATGAAGAAATCATGAAAATCCGCGAAGTAATCGATAACGGATACCTTGTAGAAGGCGAATTGCGCCGTGAAGTTGGTACCAACATCAAAAGATTGATGGATTTAGGTTGCTACCGTGGTTTAAGACATCGTAAAGGTCTGCCTGTTCGCGGTCAGAGCACAAAACAAAATGCTCGTACCCGTAAAGGTAAACGTAAAACCGTTGCGAATAAGAAGAAATAAGTGAGGTAAGTGCAAATGGCTAAAGCAATTCTGAAAAAGAAAAAAGAAAAAAAGAATATCACTTCCGGTGTAGCTCACGTTGATTCTTCTTTCAACAACACAAGAGTTACAATTACGGACGCTCAAGGTAATACCGTATCTTGGTCTACCGCCGGCGCACAAGGTTTTAAAGGCTCTAGAAAGTCTACTCCTTATGCTGCTCAGGTTGCCGCTGAAGAAGCTGGTAAAAAAGCTCAGGAAAACGGTATGAAAACTTTGGAAGTAGAAGTTAAAGGACCAGGATCTGGCAGAGAATCTGCAATCCGCGCATTACAGGTAATCGGTTTTACTATCACCACAATCCGTGATGTAACCCCAATTCCGCATAATGGTTGCCGTCTGAGAAAAAGACGTCGCGTCTAGTTATTATTTTGGCACAGGCCTTATTTCAAGGCCTGTTGCCGTGTTTTTTTATATGTACATATAACTTATCAAGAAAAGGACAAAACCGGTGATTCAAAAGAATTGGCAAGAACTTATTAAACCAACTAATTTGCAGGTTACTCAAGATGAGGCTGCTCACAAAGCAAAAATAGTGGTTGAACCTTTAGAGAGAGGCTTCGGTCTGACTTTAGGTAATGCGTTGAGAAGAGTTTTACTGTCCTCACTGCAAGGCGGTGCTGTTTCCGCTATTAAAATTGACGGTGTTTTGCATGAATTTTCTGTAATTCCTGGCGTTCGCGAAGACGTTACAGATATCGTGCTGAACATTAAAGAGCTGGCTGTTGCCGTACACTCTGACAGCGCAAAAACAATGACATTGAAAGCCGAAGGCCCTTGCGTGGTTACTGCGGCTATGATTGAAACCGGTCACGATGTTGAAATTATGAATCCAGATCATGTGATTTGCACATTGGATGCCGGTGCAAAAATCAATATGGAATTAACCGTTACTACAGGTAAGGGTTATGTTCCAGCTTATAACAGCAAATCAGCAGATGCTCCTATCGGCTTGATTGCCGTTGATGCAATTTATTCTCCGGTTACCAAAGTTTCTTACAAAGTTGAAAATACTCGTGTAGGTCAAATTACCGACTATGATAAATTGACTATGAATGTTGAAACAAACGGCGTTGTTTCTCCGGAAGATGCTGTTGCCTTGGCAGCCCGCATTTTGCAAGACCAGCTGAAACCGTTTATTAACTTTGACGAACCGGAAAGCGAATCCGAAGATGTTCATGAAGAATTACCGTTTAACCGCAACTTGCTGCGTAAGGTTGATGAACTTGAACTGTCTGTTCGTTCTGCTAACTGCCTGAAAAATGATAATATCATTTATATTGGCGATTTGGTTCAAAAAACAGAAGCAGAAATGCTGCGCACTCCAAACTTTGGCCGTAAATCTTTGAACGAAATCAAAGAAGTATTGGCTAAAATGGGTATCCACCTCGGTATGGAAACTCCGGGTTGGCCGCCTGAAAATATTGAAGAGTTGATTAAGCGTTGTGACGAGCACTTCTAGATAAAAACTCGTCTAATGGCTTTCTACTTGCAAGACTTTTTCTTATGTACTTCTGTTGTACACAGCGAAAAAGTCTTGCGGCGTATTAAGCTCATTATCCGAGTTTTTAGAGAGATAGAAAAGAGAGAAAATTCACGTACTTCTATGTACACGTCGCTCTAAAATACCGGCGCATCTACACACGCTATCCAAGTTTTTAGTAAAGATACGAGAGAGAAAGCCTTAAAAAGGTTTTCTCTCTTCTTGTTTCAGGTACTATCTGCATCACTAATCGCAATTTTCACTTATCTGCTTGGAAGTTTTTGCTAGTGTACTTCTGTGTACACAGCGAAAAAGTCTTGCGGCGTATTAAGCTCATTATCCGAGTTTTTAGAGTGTAAACGCTATTAAAACCTCGTCCCCTGCGGGAGAGGTCGGAGCAGCGCTCTGGGTGAGGGGTACTTAAAGAATGGGCAACAAATACTATGCTTACAACCCCAGCACCGTCATTGCCGGACATGACGCACAGTCTGTTCCGGCAATCTTGTATGAGCATACTCCTTTTAAATAATACAGCAAATTTATTGACTAAGTTAGTCACTCGCTGCACCAAGATTACCGGAATAAATCCGGTAATGACGGAGAACGGACGAGAGTAATAGTTAAACCTCGCCCCCCGCGGGAGAGGTCGGAGCAGCGCTCCGGGTGAGGGGTATAAAAAATATTCTGTACACGTCACTCTAAAATACCGTCGTATCTACACACGCTATTCAAGTTTTTAGTAAAAATACGAGGGAGAAAGCCTTAAAAAGGTTTTTTCTCTTCTTTTATACAAAAATCCCTTAACCAGCTATACTGAATTAAGGGATTATGAATTTAATCAGAAGTTTTTGCCTTGGTTGAGCAAATATTCGATTAGTTTGTTAATGTCGTATGCTTTACCGATAAGATGTGTATGGTAATCATATCCAAAGCATTCATGATAGATTAGGCCGTCAAATCGGTCAAACACCGAAATGTTTACCGGAGTGTAAAGCACAAAATCGTTTTTATTGCAGAACAAAAAACGTACTTTACCGCTTACATTTTCATTTTCAAATATACGCAGCAGCGCATGAAAAAGTTTGTAAACCTCGCGAATAGCCCACTCGTCAATATCATCGTAATCTTTATCATATTTTACGATTAGCAAATATAAATGACGAGTTTTGCCCAGAGGCAGCTCCTTGACAGACAGTTCCAAATCTTTTGGACATACAGACTTTGCTTGCGGCAATAGTCTTTCAATAATTTCTTTTGACATAACAAAATAATTTAGAGTGAAACATAAATATAAATTTTATGGTTAAATAATGCGCTTTTGCTTGATTTTTGTCAAGCAGATTTTAGGCAGGAGATTTTATTGCTCTTGCCAAATTAAAGGATAAATCGCTTGCCAGCCTTCGGAGTGAGTGGCCCGGGGAACAATAGTTATCAGACTGTTATCCCGTACAAAATTCTGTACCAGTTCCGGCGGGATAACTGTGTCATTTTTACCGGCATAATGATGCTGCGGAATTTGCATAAATTGTCGGCGGTAATTTTCCAGATTCAGCGATTCACTGAGAGGAATAACATTATGATAGGCCGTCCAGCTTGTGTGGTCGAAATTGCCGCCGATAGTGATGATTTTTTTTATATTAAGCCCGGGTTTTGCGGCAGAAATCAGTCCGGCAACCTGTGCGCCGCCCGAAAATCCGACTAAAATAATTTGATGATTGCCGGCAATTTGCTTGACGGCGGCAAATTCGGCATTGATGATTTCCGGTGCAAAACGGGCGGTAGTCCAGTGGCGCGGAGCACAGATTTTGCTCATCACATATTGGCAGGGGCGCGCCAGATATATAACATTTGGCGAAGGGTCTCCAAAGGCCAGTTCACGCATCAAAGTTCCGTGCGGTGTCGGATTGGCAGAGGGATAGCCGCGGGCGTCAAAAGCATAGCCGTCGCCTTCAATGTATATTTTATAGGCAGCTTCGGGGTTGCTGATTTTTTGCCATGAAGCAAGAGTAAAATCACGGGTTTCAATTTCTTTATAGCTGAATTCCGGCGGCACGGCTATGGTTTGGCAGCCGGCGGTTAAAAGCACGATGATTATCCAAATTTTTTTCATAAAACTAATATAAGCTAAATGCGGCAAAATGCCAAGCAAAAGAATGTGACAGAAAAATATGACAAAAAACTTGCTTTTAAATTAAAAGTGAAATATGATGCCGATGTATGAAAAGGGATTGAAAATGCAATATAAAATGGATTTGAGCGAGTTTTCGTTTAACAAAATAAAAGCCGGACGCCGGGTGGATATGCGCCTGTTTGATAAAAAACGCCAGAGTCTGAAAATCGGCGATATGATAGAATATGAAAATATCAATAATCCGCGCGAGCATATTGAATGTTTGGTGCAGGGAATGGCTGTGTTTGATAATTTCAGCAATATGGTTGACTGCCTGACGCTGCAAATGCTGGGGTATGACAATAAAGAAGAGGTTATTTTGCGTCTGAACCGTGCTTATTCTCTGGATTTGCAAAAAAATTTTAATGTGGTGGCGATTTTTATTAAAAACGTTACGCCGGCTCTCAGTTTGACACGCAGCGCTAATTTTGAGCGCTAATCGGATTATATTTTCTCAAAATTTTCAAATAAATTTTTAAGGTCTGAAAATTGTTGCAATTTTAGACAAAAGATGTTATTCTGATAAAAAATATATTATGGAGATAACGATGGCTGAATATCAGAATTATGCGGAAGCAGTTGAAGATGAAGACTTCAAGGAGTTTGTAAAGCAAAATTGGAACCGAGATATTAAAGACGTCCAAGAGTGGGAATTGGCGGCAATGTTTTATAAGTTTAAAAGCCGCAACGGTACTTTGAACGAGCAGGATAACGAATTTTTGCAAGAAGTAGAAAAGTCGGCTGCTCCGGAAGATTTGGATAAGCTGGCCGATATTCATTTTCCGGATAAGAAATATGCCGATTTGGCTCCGGAAGACAAAGCTTTTATTGCGGTTGAAAATAAAGAAGCCAAAGAACGCAATGTGGCTTTGGAAGATATCAAACAGTTTTTGGATGCTCAAAATTTGAGTGCAAATGCTGAAAATATCGGCCAAACCAAAACTCCTTTAGATATTACGATTGATGAAAACACCGCAAAAGAAAAACAGCCGCCGGTAAACGAAACACCGGAGCAAGAAGAGGCTCGGCAGCGCAGCTATAATTCCGACAAAAATGAAGAAGAAATGGATAAAATAAAAGTTGATGCGCTGCGCGATATGAATGTAATCAGCGATGACGAGTGGAACAAAATTTCTAAACAGCCGGAAGAACTGATTCAAGCCCGAATCGACTTATTAAATGATAAATTGCCTAAACTTTCGGACAAGCAGCTGGCTGAATATGAAAGCCGCGTAACCGACAAAATGGTAAGCAATGACGAGCTGTTTAACCGTGTGCCGCCTGCCAATTTAGCTAAAGCCTATATCGGTTTGAGTAAACAGATTGCTGAAGAAAAAGACGATGCCAAAAAGCAGGATTTGACAGTTAAAAAAGAAAAAATCGGCGCTCGTATGGAGCAGCTGACAACTATGCTGGCAAGCAAAGAGCATACTTTTGATGATTTGTATTTTGCCGACAAAACCAATATTGCCGATGTTTATGAGGGCTATGTGCAGATGTATGACGCGCTGGATAAAAATTGGCGCAGCCCGAAAGACGGCGGTTCGCTGGCTCAGCAAATGCGTCATGGCGAAAAGATGCTTGGCGAGCAGTTTGATGAATATAAAGCGCTGTATAATATTAAAGACGTAAAAGAAAGCGATTCAGAAAAGCTGCAAAAGCGTTATGAAGAATTGGACAAGCAGCTGAAAGGCGTGGAAATAGATGCCGAAACGGCTAAACTGGTCAGCAACTTTAAGTTTTTGGATGGCGAAGGTAATGTTGAACCGCAGTTTGTGGATAAAGACGGCAAGCAAAGCGATGTTTACAGCGATGGCGCCAAAGTAATAGAAGGCAGCAAGCTTGATACTTCTATCCGTTTGGCAAAGCAGAATGTTTTGCTGGAAAACATCGGCACCGATACAAAGTTTAAAGCAGAAGACCTGCAGAAAGAAGTTTCCGAACAGCTGCCGCAAACTTTATATGCCTTGCATGTGGTAGACCAAGTGCAAAAAGGGGCTAAAGAGCATCCGAAACAGTTTACCGACAAAAAGTTTTTAAATCAATTTACCGCCGACTTGGCGAATCCGAATAAACCGATGTCAATCAGTCATAAGGCGTTTGACGCAGGTGTTGATAATGCCGTAAACGCAACTGCCGGATATGCTAACACTTTGGCACAGACAGTTGGCCGTGACAAGCCGGTTGTAACGTCTGTCTTCAAGCCGATTGAGGATTTGGATAAACGTGCAGCTGCCCGCACCGATAACAAGACCAATAAAAAGGCCGCCCGCATAGAAATGCTGAAACGCACGGTTAAAGGCGCAGCTTCGGCCTTTCTGGTTTCCGGCGCTATTACCACTATCGGTACTATGGGCGCTAATAAGGTTGCCGGTATGGCAATCGGCACAGGCTTGGCTGTTGCCATGACTGCGGTGCAGATTTATAAATGGCGGAAACAGCAAAAGAAAGAGGGCAACCCGGCGGGCTTTAAGGCTATGCTGAAAAACCGCAAGCTGGTAATGACCGTGGCGACAACTGCAATGGGTGCGGCGGCGCTGGGTTTTGCCGCTACCGGAAACCCGGGAATGGCTTCGGCTTTGGGTATCGGCGCTTTGGCTGTCGGAACTGCTAACGGTGTTATTTCTAACTACGGCGATTCCCGCAAAGCCGGATTAGGCAAGGTTGAATCCGCGGGCTGGGCTGCCGTGCAGGCTATTGCTAATGTGGCCGGCGCTACCGCCGGACGCGTGACAGCCAATATGGCTATAGACGCCTACAACCATGCTCATCCGGGCAATGATTTGTTCCAGCACAAAGAGCAGGAAATAACTAAACGCCAAGAAACCGTTTATGATGACGGTGTTAAAGAGCGGGCAAAGGTGACTGTCGGCAAATGGTATGCCGGTCATGAAGATGTGCTGCAGCAGCGTGTTGATGAAATCAATCAATACAATCATGATAACGGTACCCACATTGATCCGTACCGCTATTTGATGGCGGCGCATGATGCCGGTGCGCAGGCTCCGGATAATATGACTTTGCATAATCAGGGCGCTCCGGATGTGGCTTCACACGGCAACCATATGGTTTTGGGCGAGGGTTGGAGCCAAGAAACCGGAATTTCACAGCAAAAAGTCGATAATCTGGCTGGCTCCATAACCAGTGACGGACACGTTAATTTGTCGCCGGAATCGGTTAAAGCCTTTCAGGAGATAGACGCTCACATCAACCGTTATAATCAGGTCGGCTATGTGAACGGCGCGCCGTATCAAAATGACGGGGTGCTGGATTCCAATGCTTCGCAGAATGACGCCGGGCGCTTTGTGCAAGATGCTAAAGGCGACCGCTATACCACATACGCTGACGGCGACAGTCCGTATAAGCAGATAAATATCAAAACCACCGTAACTCATACGGTTGATAATCAGCGGGTGGATGGCGTCGGTATGTTCGGCGTGCTGGGCAATGTGCTGGGCGGTAAAAAGCTGCGGAAACGCGCCGGTTCTTTGCTGGATAGAATTTTCGGCAAAAAGAAACAGCCGGTAACTAAAGGCAAACAGGCTGAAGATAAAAAGCCGGTAAAGATAAATATTGAAAACAAACAGCCGGTCAGCAATGAAGAAAAAATTCAGGAGCTGAAAAATAAAAAGCAAGCTCAGCAGCAAGATCCGGTTACTCAGCAAAAAACTGACGTTAAAACGGAGCAGAAAACTGAACAGAAGCCGCTGAACATACAGCAGGCAGCTCAGAAAAAAGCTCAGGATAACCAAAGATAAAAAAATAAAACAGCGCCGGTTAAGCAAAAAATCGGCGTTGTTTTTTGTGCTGCTAATAAAGTTTTTACATTCTTGACTTATGCTGAATATATATGCAAGGAGGCAAAAATGAGAATATTGGCTTTTGATATCGGCGGCACTAAAATTTCTTCGGCGGTGGTTTCGGTGTGCGGAAAATTGCTAAGCCCTGTAGTTTCGGCGCCGACACCTAAAGACGCAGGAAAAATAGAAGAATATATCAAAAAGCGTTTGAATGAAGAGGAATTTGACGGCGCGGCGGTGGCGACAGCCGGTGTCGTATATAACGAAAAACTTGTGGCAAAACCGCACAATCTGCCGGCCGGATATGAAAATATTTGCTTTCATAAATTAACAGCTAAGCCGCTGTTGTTGGAAAACGATGCTAATGCCGCTTTGTGGGCCGAATATAAAATAGGCGTACTGAAAGGAACCGAACAGGCGGTTATGCTGACCTTGGGTACCGGCGTGGGCTGCGGTATAATCTGCGATGGCAGGATTTTACGCGGTAAAACCGGCGCGGCGGGCGAGCTGCCGTTTTTGCTGGCCGGCGGAGATTTGGCGGCTTTGGCTAAGCAAAACGGTTTAGACGAATGCGATTGCTTTGCGCTTTGCAAACTGAAAAATGAACATAATCCGGCAGCGGAAAAAGCTTTTGCCGAATGGCAGGAACGTCTGACAGACAGCGTGGCTTTGCTGAACAGCATTTTAGACACCGAAGCGGTGGCGCTGTCCGGCAGTTTGGCGGAAATTGTTGATTATCCGGCAGTTGAAAAGGCTGTAAATGCCAAAGGCTATCACAATCCGCTGCGGCTGCAAAAAGCTGTAACCGGCAATAATGCGGGGTTAATCGGCGCTGCGCTGCTGCTGAAAGATAAAATCAATGGCTAAACTGCGCATTATCGGCAATATGACCGGAAATTCCATGGACGCCGTTGACGTGGTGCTGACGGAGTTTGACGGGGAAAAAATTACAGATATCTGCAGCTTGAGTATTCCTTACAGCGTGGCCGAAAAACAAAGCATAGACGCTTTGCGGCAGCGGGTGGTTACACAGAAGATACCGGCGGCGGAGCTGATAAAGGATAATGATTTTTTAGCCGTACACCAAAAATATGTTGCAGGCGTGGCGGAGGCGGTTAATGAACTTTGCCGGAAGAACAAGATTGATAAAAGCAGCATGCAGGCTATCGGCTTTCATGGCAAAACGCTGGACCATAATCCGCCGTCGCTGGCTAAAATCAGCGGAACGCTGCCGTTTACCACGCAGATGGGGTCGGCTCAGCTGCTGGCGGATTTAACCGGAATTCCGGTTATAAACGACTTTCGCTCGGCTTTGCTGATGAACGGTTTTGAGGGTGCGCCGCTGGCTGCTCCGCATAACGCGCATATTTCGCGGCAGGAGGGAGACGGCTGCTATATCAATGCCGGAAACACCTCAAATTTGGCTTGGATAAAAAACGGCAGAGCGCAAATCAGCTGGGACGCCGGTCCGTTTAATGAGTATACGGACAGTTTTGTGCTGCGTTATAAAGGCGCGGCGTTTGACAAGGAAGCGCATTGGGGCTTGCAGGGAAAACTATTGCCGGAATTGCTGCAATATCTGTTTGCGCTGGGGCAAAATTTTTATGAAATGACACCGCCGAAATCCGGCGATCCGGCTTTTTATAAAACTTCTGAGCTTTTTGCCTATGTTGAAAACACCTATGGAAATCCGGCGGAAAATGAACAGTTTTTCTGCAATGTTCTGCATACGCTGGAATTTTTTGCCGGATATTTAGCGGCGTATTCTGCCGCGTCTGCGCCGGATAATATAGATTTAACAGCGAATTTTGTTTTGTTCGGCGGCGGCTGGAAAAATCCGCTGGCCCGCCAAAGCTTTGGTGATACGCTGTCGGGCAAAGTTTCGGCTCTGCCGCAGCACCAAAAACTTTTCGCCGACTTCCGCAGGCGCCTTAAGACCAGCCCGCAGATTAAATATTCTAAGCTGGGCGAATTTATGGAAGCCCGTTTGTTTGCCGATTTGGCGCGCTATTATTTGGAGCATAAAACTTGGGAGCTGCCGGAGCTGCAAAATTACAGCAAGCCGCTGATTTTAGGAAATATCCGCTATCCTGAGGCGGCGCCGGTTGATGATTATTTAAGCAAGGCCGCCCGCGGCTGGCAAAACAATATAAATTTATAAGGAGAAAGTTATGAAAAAGTTTTTAATGACAGCAGCAATTTTAAGTTTATTCTGCGAAACCGCCTCGGCTCAGATGAGCGATGCACTGGGCACATTGCTGATTGACGGCGAGCTTTCTACGCAAGGCTATCAAGCGGTTGGGCAAGGGCAGCGGGCTGTCAACAGAATGCGTTTTCAGCAGGATTTGGGCAATTTGGTGGCCGAAGTACAAACTACATATTTCGGAAATTATGCCGGTTTAAGCAAAGCCGGATTAGATTTTAACGGTTTTTCCGGAATAAATTGGGATATTGCTCCGGCGGATGACGGCGGATTTTATGTGACTTTTGACGGATTGGACGGCGCAACCTGCTTTGTGTGCCAAAACGGAACCGGCGCCCGCCGTGCCGAAATCAACGGCGGCGGCAGCTGTCAGCAGAGCGGAAACAAAGTTAAATTGCTTTTTTAGCAAATTCCAGCAATTCATTGCGGGTTAGGTTAAAGTTGCTGTCAATCCATTGCTGCTCCAGCAAAGCCAAAGTCTGTCCGATTTTTTCTCCGGCAGCGATATTTTGTTCTATCAGGTCGCGTCCCCGCAGCGGGAAAATCGGCACAACCGCGTCTTCCACCTCTTGCAGCACGTTGGCGACTTTGGAGCTTTCAATATTATAAATTGCCGCAGTCAGCAAAATTTTATCCAGACAGAAGGTTTTGCCGTAGCGGTAAATAAAACGCAGGCGCTGACTCGGAGTAGAAATATTTTCGGGCATTAAGTTTATTTTTGCCCAGTTTATAAAGTTATCTTTCTGCCGTTTAGAAAAACGCAAAGTCCGCGCTATGTTCTCAGCTTCTGAAGCATTCGGCTGATAGAGTACAAACAGGCGGCGCAGGAAATTCCCTTCATATTTCATATCTTCCACCAACTCTGTCAGGTGCTTTAAGGCGTCAATATGAACAGATTTGCTCGGTAAAAAGTAGCTTAGTATGTCGTTGTCAAAAATAATCTGCATGGTTTCGGCAGCTTTGGGGGTTACAAGCAATTTGAACAGCTCATCGCGCACCCGCTCAATAGAAAGAGTGCGCAGTCCGTCTTTGTTGGCAACACAGGCTTTTAAGGCTTCTTTATCCATCGGCTGCTTGCTGAAAATAGAATAAAAACGGAAAAAACGCATAATCCGCAGATAGTCTTCTTTTATGCGTTCATCCGGATTGCCGATAAAGCGGACAATTCCGTTTTCCAAATCGTTTATGCCGTTGTAATAATCAAACACATTGCCGTATAAATCTGCATATACCGCATTTATGGTTAAGTCGCGGCGGGAGGCGTCAACGCTCCAGTCATCGGTAAATTCCACTTTGGCATGGCGGCCATCGGTTACTACATCGCGGCGCAGAGAGGTAACTTCCAGCGCCTGATTATCTATAATTACCCCGATAGTGCCGAATTTCAGCCCGATAGGCACGGTTTTCAGCCCATAGTCTTCACAGGCTTCAACCAGCTCATCCGGAGACAAATCGGAAGCCAAATCCAAGTCAAAGTTATTATGCCGCCCGGCCAGAGTATCACGCACGGCGCCGCCGACAAAACGCAGAGTGCCGCCATGTGCTTCAACCGCGTCAAACAAACGGTAAATCCGTTTGGAGGTTAAAATTTTTGACATATCTAAAAAATTAGGCTTCATCATAACTCAAAATTTCCTCTTGTATTTTTTGTAAATTTTAATAGTTTATATATAATTTTCAGCTATAATCCAAGTAAAATTTAAGTGCAAAAGGATAAAAAAGAATGTTAAAATATTTATTGGTTTTGGGCGGCTTGTTATTCAGCGTATCGGCAGAAGCTGCAGAAATGCCTAAAGTTTTGGGCGAATACGGCGATTGGACCGCTTGGACTTATAATGACCGCGGCAACCTTATTTGCTATATGTCGTCGACTCCTAAAAAAGACGAGGGCAAATATACCAAGCGCGGCGATATTTATACCATTATTACTCACCGTCCGGCCGAAAAAACTTTTGACGAAGTAAGTTTTGTGGCCGGTTACAACTTTGATACCAAAGCGCCGTTTACAATTAAAATCGGCGATAAGACTTTTAAGAACACCTTTACCGAAGGGACTAAAGGCTGGATGGTAAACGCGCAGGAAGACCGCAATTTGATTGCTGCCATGAAACGCGGCGAACGTATGATTGTGGACGGTAAGTCCAATCGCGGAACCACCACAAAAGATACTTATTCTTTAAAGGGTTTTTCCAGTGCCTACCAGGCAATTTCGGCTAAGTGCAAGAAAAAATAGCCATGACGGAAAAAACGGAACTTATCGGCCTGAGCAAAGAAGAACTGCAGGCAGCTTTAACCGCAATCGGCGAAAAGCCGTTTCGGGCTAAACAACTGTGGCAATGGCTTTATTATTTCGGCGAAACAGATTTTGCCAAAATGAGCAATCTTTCTAAAGACCTGCGCCAAAAATTGGCCGATAATTTCACTGTCAGCCGTCCCAAAATTGTGGCAGAACAGCTGTCAACTGACAAAACCCGCAAGTGGCTTTTGGAGTTCAAAGACGGACAGCGGGTTGAAATGGTTTATATACCGGAAGAGGATAGGGGCGCGGTTTGCATCTCTACCCAAGTCGGCTGTGCGGTCGGCTGCAAATTCTGCCATACCGGAAGCCAAAAGCTGACCCGTAACCTGACGGCCGGAGAAATCGTCAGCGAATTTATGGTGGCGCGCGACACTTACGGCGAATGGCCGAGTCCGACTAATGAAACCCGCTATCTTTCTAACATTGTGGTTATGGGGATGGGCGAACCGCTGCATAATCTGGAAAACACCGTAAAGGCTTTGCAGATTTTGACTGACGGCGATGGTATTGCTATTTCACGCCGCCGCGTAACAATGTCAACATCCGGCATTGCTCCGAAAATTTTACCGGCTCTGCAGCAAACCGGCGTGCGCTTGGCTGTTTCTTTGCATGCGCCGAATAATGAAATCCGCTCGCAGATTATGCCGATTAACAACCGCTATCCGATTGAAGAAGTTATGGAAGCCTGCCGGGCTTATCAAAACGGAGACGGCAGCCGCTATATAACTTTTGAATATTTGCTGCTGAACGGCATTAACGATAGTTTAGAATGCGCCCGCGAACTTATTGCTTTAATGAAAAAATATCAGCTGCGTGCCAGTTTTAATCTGATTCCGTTTAATTCATGGCCGGGATGCGCCTTTGCGCCGAGCTCAAACAACCGTGTGCATGCTTTTGCGCGCGAATTGGAAAAAGCCGGATTTGCCGCACCGGTTCGGGTTGCCCGCGGACAAGATATTTTGGCGGCGTGCGGACAGTTAAAGTCTAAAAAAGATTCAGAAGATAAAAAAACTGCTAAATGATTCCCATTTTTTGCGCCGTAACTACGGCTTGAGTACGGTTGCTGACATGCAGAGTGCGTAAAAGCGCATTGATGTGTAATTTTACGGTGGATTCGGAAACACCCATGTCATAAGCAATTTGTTTGTTCGATTTGCCTTGCGCTATCAAATCCAAAACCTGCGATTGGCGGTTTGTCAGATTTTTTAAGCCGCTGCTTTTGCCGTTTGTGCCGGTTAAATGCCCCGAATGCGGCAAGGTTTGCGGAATATAAGTTTCGCCGGCCAAAATATGCTTGAGAGCATCTGTAACTTCGCCTATTCCGGCGGTTTTCAAAATATAGCCGTCAGCGCCGGCAGAGATTATGCGTTTGATGGTTAAAATATCTTCGGCTGATGATATAACCGCTATTTTGCTGTTTGGAGCGAGCCGGCGGATTTTTACCAAACTTTCGTGCCACGGCAAATCGCGCAAATCCACGTCTAGAATAATTAGAGATATATCGTTTTGCTGGTTCAGCGTGTTTATAATTTCTGAAAAGCCGGACAGCTGTTCAACTTTTGCAGCGGCAAACATTTTTTGAAGACAAAGATTCAGCCCGTTGCGAAAAAGCGGAGAACTATCAGCAATTATAATTTTCATTATCCAATCTCCTCTAAGTTTTGGAAAAAATGCAATCGATAAGATATATATGGGCTATCGGCAGGTTTTAAAGGGGTAAAGACAATTTATTGCAAATTATTTGAGACGCGGCAGTTCTATGTAGGCAACTCCTGCTTCGGCAAACATCTGCGCCGAATAATTAAGCTTGTCGCGCCAAGTGTTTTTAGGGTCATTTTCATCAGGCTTATATTCATAGGTTATAACTTCTTTGATACCGGCTTGAATAATAGCGCGTGCGCAGTCGGTGCAAGGCGTCAGCGTGCAGAAAATGGTGCAGCCTTTGAGCCGGGTTCCGGTCAGGCAGGCATTGTAAATGGCGTTGCGTTCGGCGTGTTCAAAAAAATCATATTTAGTCGGGCGTTCCATGCGTTCCGGAATATCATCGGCAACTCCACGCACCAAGCCGTTATATCCGGTAGCGCGGATTTCTTTGTCGGGGCCGACAACCACGGCTCCGGTTTGGGTTGACGGATCTTTTGACCAACTGGCTACCAATGCAGCCAATTCCAAAAAGCGATAATTCCATTTTTCTGAAAACATATAGAGCCTCCTATTTGTCTGAACTGTAGATTAGTATAGCAGAATATGCGGTTAATTCAACAAATTATTTCAGACCAGCCTGCCGATTTTGGCATAGCGTTTATGAATGCATTGCAATGCGGTTTTGTGAACGCCTTTGGTAATGCTGTAGTAGATAAAGCGTCCGTCGCGGCGGCTGCTGACAAAAGCATCATCTTTGAGGCGGCGCAGGTATTGAGAAACCTTGAGCTGTTCGCTGTTTATTCCCTGTACAATTTCTGTGACATTGCTTTCATCGTGGAGCAGTAAAAATTCCAGAATCCGCATCTTGTCATAGTTGGCAAAAAGTTTGATGCGGTTGGCAGCCATGGTGGTGTAATCAGTCGGTAAAACGGCTTTATAGCCATCGGCTAAAAAACGGATGCTGTCTGTCATATAGCCGTAAAGCTTGCGCAGGCATTCAAATATGCTGGCCGGATATTCTTCTTGAATGCGGTAATAAATAAAAATTCCGTGCCGCTGAGCAATGACTAAGCCGGCATCGCGCAGTTTTTTGAGGCTCTGCGAAACAATCATCTGTTCTTCTTTTACGGCTTTGGTAATTTGCGAAACCGAGGCTTCGCCGTTTACATCCAAAAATTCTAAAATCCGCAGGCGCAGCGGATGAGCAATGTAACTGATGCCCTTTACGGCCTGTTTCATTATTTCCGGCGGAAGTTGCTGTTCTGTCATTGTGTCCTCAATACTTTGTTTTTTCTATATATAGCAAAAAATCGAAGTTTTACAAACAAAAAAACAGCTTTCATTAAAAAATGAAAGCTGTTTGAATTTTAGTTAAGCGTTATCTTTCAGCTGCCAGCGGTCGTGATTTTCACCGACCTTAACATATAATCCGCTGCTGTTGCGTTTGAAGTAGTCTTTGCGGGTGTTTATAAACTGTACACCATTTTCGGTATAAGACTCTCCAACCGGATTTTCAACAACCAGACAGGCTCCTTCCAAATGGATGTTGCCCTGCGGAGCTGTTTGCACCTGACTTTCCAGAATGTAATAGCAATCCGGAGCGATTTGCTGCAAAACCCAAAGCTTGTTGCGGCCGTTTGTGTCAATCAAATTAACATCCGGCAAAAAAGCCTGCATTATCTGCACTTGACCGTCAAGTCCGGCAAAATCGTCTTTGTGGAGATTTTGCGCCGATTTGACATACATCACTCTTCTGGAGGTAATACCTTGCTGATTCTCCAGACTTTCCTGCGACCAGAATTCTGTTTCAATGTTGGTTGAAAGAACGATTCCGGTCAGACCGATTTGGCGCAAACTGTTGTTTATGGCCTCGGCGGCGTCTGCGGTTATAGCCTGTAAATCATCCAAAGTCGGCAGTAATTCCACATTTTTCTGACACCAGTCAAAAGCTTGGCCGCGGTCGAGTTTGACAGGAGATATTGAAGAAATTTCAATATATTTGCTGCCGTTGCCGATAAATATACCGTACTCTTTTTGATAGACTGTAGAGGCTGAATAAGAGCCGTCTGTCAACAAAAAGTCACCTGGAAGAATTGAAGAATGCAAGAACATAGTGCCATTTTTACGGGTAACAAAAGCGCGGCGTTGACCAACCTGTACTGTGCGATTTACGCTGAATAAAAATTTTGGAACAATCATAATTATAAAAATTAAAAGTTAATAATATAAAATATACCTATATTATAGATAATTTTTCATTTTTTGTCAAGATTAGGGAAGAAAGGAGTTCTGATTTTTTTCAGAACTCCCCTGGGATGAAAGAAAAACGGACTAGCGCAGCGAAGCTGGTAAACGGCTTAATTCTTCCTGTTCATAGGCAGTAATATATTCTTTGAGTTTGGTCTTGTTTTCTTCTGACCAGCCCATAAGGTAATTTTTACCGATAAACAGCAAAGGCAAGCCGATGTCGCCGCGCAAATCGTGCTGGCGGGCATATTGATCTAACAGCCGCCGATTGTTGCTTTCACGAATATCCAATATCGTGAATTTGATGTCAGGATATTCGTTTATCAAACTGTCTTTCAAATCTTGTTTGAGCGCATCGCAAAAGCGGCAGGGCTGCGAAAAGATAACCACTTCTTTTGGCATATTGGCAAAAAGGTTGCCGCTAAGCAAAACAGACAGTACAATTAAGCATAACAGTTTTTTCATAGCGTTCTCCCTATTCAATACAACAGTCAACGGCCTTGCGGACAAAGCTTTTCATTTTGCCGAGAGGTGATATTACGGCTGCGTTTTTTTCTGCCGGTTCTGTGATTTCTTCTTTAGAAAATTCTTCGGCTTTGGCAGTGATTTTCTTGACTTCTTCCAAATCCGGCTCAATCCATTTCAGCTCTTTGGTTTCCATCATTC